>CAJAHV010000196.1 GCA_903939555.1 uncultured Alphaproteobacteria bacterium
GACAGGGTGGGGGCGGACAAGGGGCTCGAGCCTTCGCAGTTGCAACAACGTCGCTCGCGTTTAGCGGCGGGGTGGCAACAGGGTCAACCGCTGGCCGACAGGCTGCTTCTCATTGCCGGTAGGCGGCTGCTCATTGCAGTCAACCAATCGATGATCGCGGCATCATCGGCTGGCGCAACCGGGGCCTTGTAGACGCTGCGCATCTTGGTGACTTCGGCGGCCCATTCGGCGCGGGTCAGCGCCGGCTGGTTCAACACCATTTCGGCCGAATGGCAGGCAAGGCAATTATTGTTGATCGCATCGGCGGCCGGCGCGCCGCGGCCAAGATCGGGAAACAATGTTGCATCAAAGGGCAGGTCGATACTGACCGGGCGGTTGGCCGGAACGGGCGCGGCGCCCAGGACGAGCAGCGCGGCGAGAGCGGCGACGCGGCGCATCAGGTAAAGTCCACAGCGATGGTTTCGACCTGTCCGCGCAAATAGCCGCCCGGGTTCCAGATGCCGGTGAGCGGCTGCACGATACCCGCCGTGCTGGTGCAACGCGCCATCAAGCGCGCCGCGCCGCGCGGTGCGGCAATGACGCTGTCGAAACGGCGGAAGCTGTAGCGCCCGGCATCCGGGCCGAGCATGGCATCGCGCCAGCTCGCGCCGCCATCGCCCGACACTTCGACGCGCGCCACCCCGGCATCGCCACCAAAGGCGATGCCGCCGACCGGCAGCGCCGATTGTGCGAGGCGACGGCTGCCATCGGCGACATTGGTGATGAAGGCGCGCGGCACCATATTGCTGATCGGCTGGCGCGGGAAATCGGTGGTGCCGGGTGCGATGCTGCCGCCCGGGGTGGCGGGGACTTGATAGGCCTTGGCCATCCAATAATCGTCATCGGGACCGGCCAGCACCTCGATGCGATCGAGCATCTTGACCCAATAGGTCGAAAACCAGCCGGGCACGACCAGCCGCAGCGGAAAGCCGTTGAGCAGCGGCAGCGGTTCGCCGTTCATATGGGTCGCCAGCATGACCTCGCCATCAAGCGCATGATCGAGCGCCAGCGATTTGCGGAAATCGGGTGATTCGGGCAGCGGCGGCTCGTCGAGCCCCGAAAAACGCAGCCGCACCGCGCCGTCCTTCACCCCGGCGCGGGCCAGCACATCCTTGAGCCGGACGCCCGCCCATAGCGCATTGCCCATGGCGCCGTGCGCCCATTGCGCCCCGGCAACGCGGGGTTCGAACAGCCCGCGCGAATTGCCCGAACATTGGTTGACCGCGGCGATCTCGAAACGCGGCAGCGCGGCGATATCCGCCAACGACAGCGCCAGTGGCGTGGCGACATGGCCGTCGACCGTCAGGCGAAAGGCGCGCGGGTCGATCTCGGTCGGGGGCGACCAGTGCCAGCGGACATAAAAGCGGTCATTGGGGGTGAAGATGCCGGCGTCGAAGGCGCTGATCGGCGTTTCGAGCAGCGGCGGGGTGGTGCGTTGCAGGATCATGGCGCGCTTGCCGGGAAAACTATCGGTCAGCCGCCGGGTCGCGGGGCCGCCGGGCAGGCGCAGATCGACATCGCGCGCCAGCGTCGGGGCGGCAAGGCCAGCAGCAAAGCCGGCGGCATTGGCGAGGAAGCGGCGGCGGGCGATCATGACGCGGGTGTAGCGGGGCAGGCCGGGCGTGTCATCCATTACGGTGGAAAGATTGCTGCGGCGCCAACGTCCCGCCCGCTACCGCCGCCACAGCCACCAGCCGGTCGCCAGCCCGACGCCGAAGCCGGCGATGACAAAGGCCCAGATTTCGCCGAAAAGCCAGATCATCGCGGTTCCCAGACCACCCCGGCGATGCCCGGCTCAGCGGCGAGTTCGGCGCTGATTGCGGCCCGCGTCGCGGCATTGGCGCTACCCGACAGCCGGGCAGTGCGCCACGTCCAGCCGCCGGCATCGGTCCAGCGCGCCGCGCCGTCGCGCACGCCATGCGCTGCCAGCACGACAGCGGCGCGCTGACCCAGCGCCGCGAGCAGGCTTTGGCGTTCCCACGCATAGGCGGCCTTGGCGACCAGCCCGGTGGCGGCAAGACCGGCGAGCAGTTTCAGCGCGGGGCGCACGCGTCAGCGCAGCTTGCCGAATACTGTCTCATATTCGGTCACCCGGCCTTCGCTGAGCAATTTGGCCTGTTCGACAAGCCGATCGCCTTCGATACGGCCCTGGAAGTCGCCCATCTGTGCATCGATGACGCTGCTGTCGGCACTGCTCCAGCCGGCGATCTGGTCGATCCGGGTGATGCCGGCGGCCGCGAGCTTTTCGCCGAACTTGGCACCGACGCCCTTGAGATGCGCGAGATTGCCCATGTCGACAGCGGGGGTAGCCAGCGCCGCGTCGCCGCGCGTGGCGCGGGCGAAATCGCGCCGCAGCTTGTCGACTTCGTCTGACAGCGGGCGGATCTGGGCGTCGCGCGCCTTCAGTTCGGTGCTCATCCGGTCGCGTTCGGCCCGGGCGGTGTCGCGTTCGCGGGTCAGTCCGTCATTGCGTTCCCCGAGCACGGCAATCCGGCGCTTGAGCGGCGCGCGGATCGCCACGCCGATCAGGATGCCGAGCAGCAGCGCCACCACGGCGATGGTGATGAGTTGCGGATCGATCGAATATTCCATGGCGGCCTCCTGCCCCTGTGCGGTTGCCGTCTTGCCGCGCTTTGCCGGCCTTTTGCAAGCGATCGGGCCTTGGGCAATTTTCTGTGCGTGACCCCTGCGCCCGGGCGCGCTATGCGGCAACGGGCCATGACCAGCGCCGCCATCACCCATCATTATTCTACCGTCGAACGCCGCATGGCGCTAGGGGCGGTGCTGATCGTGCTGTTCCTATCGGCGCTCGACCAGACCATCGTTGCCACCGCCATGCCGCGGATCATCGCCGAGCTGCGCGGGCTTGATCGCATCGCCTGGGTGAGCACCGCCTATCTGCTCGCCTCGACCGTCGTCGTGCCGATCTATGGCAAGCTCGGCGACATCTACGGACGGCGACCGGTGCTGGTGTTCGGTGTGCTGGTGTTCCTGTCGGGGTCGATGCTGTGCGGGCTGGCGGGGGAGTTCGGGGCGTTGCCGCTGGTGGGTGATGGCATGAACCAGTTGATCCTGTGCCGCGCCCTGCAGGGGCTGGGGGCGGGCGCGCTGACGACCGGTGCGTTTGCCACTGTCGCCGATATCGCGCCGCCGGCCGAGCGCGGCAAATATACCGGGCTGTTCGGCGCGATGTTCGGGCTGGCCGGGCTGGCCGGCCCGGTGCTGGGCGGTTTTCTCACCGATAATGCGACGACGGTGGTGCTTGGCCATGCCGTGTCGGGCTGGCGCTTCATCTTTTATGTAAACCTGCCGCTCGGGCTGCTGGCGCTGCACGTGCTGCTGACCAGGCTGCCGCACGGCCAGCGCGGCGCCGACCAGCGCATCGACTGGCTGGGCAGCGTGCTGATCGTGGCCGGCTCGGTGCCGTTGCTGCTGGCGCTGACCTGGGGTGGGCAGGGTGGCGGCTGGGCGCAGCCGGACGTGCTCATCGGCTTTGCGCTGGCGGCGGTGGCGCTGGTCGCTTTCCTGCGGGTGTCGCGCGGCAAGAGCTGGGCGGTAGTGCCGCTCGATTTGTTCAGCCTGCCGGTGGTGGCGCGGGCCAATATCGCGCTGTTCCTCGTCAACCTTGGCTATATCGGCGTGCCGATGTTCCTGCCGCTCTATCTGCAATTGGTGCGCGGCTACACCGCCAGTGAAAGCGGCGTGGCGTTGTTGCCGCAATTGTTCGGCATTCTGCTCGGCTCGATGGTGGCGGGGCGGGTGGCGCGGCGTTCCTTGTCGTATAAGCCGGTGCTGGTCATCGGCGGTGTGATCGCGGTGCTGGCGGCGGCGGCGATGATGCTGATGACAGCAACGTCGCCGCACTGGCTGTTGTCGGTGAACCTGTTCATTTTCGGGCTGGGGCTGGGGCCGGCGCAGGGCATGTTCACCCTCGCCATCCAGAGTGCCGTCGGCCATGACAGGGTCGGGGTGGCCACCGCATCGGCGCAATTTTTCCGCCAGATCGGCGCGACAGTGGGTGTGGCGGTGTTCGGCGCGCTGTTGACCTTCAACCTGACCCGCGAACTGCCGCAGCGGGTGCCCGTGCTGGTGGTGCCGGGCGAGGCGATCGAACTGTCGCAGGCGCAGACGCTGGCGATGAACCCGACCGCGCTGCACGCCGCGCTGGCCGCGCGCGGCAGCGATGATCCGGCGCGCGCCGCAGCGGCGCAATCCGGGCTGAAGGCCAGCTTTGCCATCGCTATCGAAGCGCTGTTCCCGGTGACGCTGGCGGTCCTGCTACTGGCCTGGCTGGTGACGCTGTCGGTGCCGGCGCTGAAACTGCGCGGCCGCGAGGCGCCACCACCGCGCGTCGCCGAAGCGGCCGCATGAGCGATGCTGCCCGTCGCCGTGGCCTGCCGGCGGGTGGCAGGCCGGAAATCCGGGCGATGCGCGATGGTTGGCCGGTGCGGACGCTGTTCTGGCTGGGACGCGACCCGGCCAAGGGTGCCATCCTGCTGCTCAACGGGCGCGGCGACTTCATCGAAAAATATGCCGAAACCATCCATGATCTGGTCGATGCCGGCTGGGGTGTCGCCAGCTTCGACTGGCGCGGCCAGGGGCTGTCGGGGCGGATCGGCGATGCCCCCGAAAAGGGTCATGCCGATAGTTTCGAGCCCTGGCTGGCCGATCTTGATGAACTGACCGACTGGTTTCATGCCGTGCTGCCCGGGCCATGGTTCGCCATGGCGCACTCGATGGGCGGGCATTTGCTGCTGCGCCGGCTCGCCGATGGTGGCGGCGGCTTTGGCCGCGTCGTCCTGCTGTCGCCCATGCTCGGGATGCTGACGCCGCCGGTCAGTCCGATAGTGGCGCGCATCATGGCGCGTGCCATGGTGCTGCTCGGGCGTGGCGGCAGCTATGTGCGCGGCGGCGGCCCGCGCATCAAGGCGGCCCCGGGCAGCGACCGCCAATTGTTGCTGACCAGCGACCCCGAGCGCTATGGCGATGAAGCTTGGTGGACGGCGCAAAATCCCACCCTGTCGATGGGCAGCCCGACCTATGGCTGGCTCGCGGCCGCTTTTCGCTCCCTCGACCGGCTGTTTGCCGGGCTGAAGCGCGTCGGCACGCCGCTGCTGATCCTGATTCCTGCCGATGACCGGCTGGTCGACAATGTCGCGACGCGCCGGGCGCAGGCGCTGCTGCCGGGCGCGGAACTGGTCGCCATCCCCGGCGCCGGCCATGAATTGCTGCGCGAGGCCAGCGACACACGCGCACAGGTGCTGGCGCGGGCGACGGCATTCCTTATGGAACGCCCATGAATTTCGATATCGCCATCATCGGCGGCGGCATTGCCGGGGCCAGCCTGGCCTGGGCGCTCGGCCAGCGCGCGCCGGGCCGGCTCGATATTGCCATTCTCGAAAAGGAATCGCAGCCGGGTTACCATACCACCGGGCGCTCGGCGGCGTTCTGGGTCGAAAGCTATGGCGGGCCGGCGATCGTGCCCTTGAGCCA
>CAJAHV010000197.1 GCA_903939555.1 uncultured Alphaproteobacteria bacterium
AGCGCCCAGTTGACGCTTTCGGTGGCGCCCGAGGTGAAGGCGATGGTTTCGGGCGGCGCGCCGATTGCCGCTGCAACGCTGTCGCGCGCCAGTTCGACTGCGGCCCGGGCCTGATAGCCCCACAGATGCGCGCTGTGCGGATTGCCGAAGCCGGTGACGCCCCAAGGTTCCATCGCCGCCGCGACGCGTGGGTCGAGCGGCGTGGTGGCGCCGTAATCGAGGTACAGCGGGTTGCTCATGGCTCGCCTCCCGCTGACGCGAAGGCTTCGCCCCACAGGGGGAAGGGGATTGGCTTGTTCTTCATCATGCTGCGTTTGCCAGCCGCTGAGCCATCTGCTTCCACGCTGCCACGAAATCCGCCACCTCGTCTGCTGTCGTCTGCGGCCCGAGGCTGATGCGGATCGCCTCACCGGCGGCCGTGCCCAGCCCCATCGCGGTGAGCACATGGCTGGCCGCGACCTTGCCCGACGAGCACGCCGCGCCGGCGCTGACCATGAAGCCGCCTAGGTCGAGCGCCATCACCTGAGTGCCGCCGGCCACGCCGGGCAGGCCGATATTGCTGATGTTGGGAAGCCGCGCGGTGCCGGCGCCATGGACAATGCCGCCTGCGGACACCAGCGCGGCCTCGAGTTGATCGCGCAGTGCCGCAACACTGGCCCAGTCGCGCGGTTCGGCAACTGCGGCGGCAAATCCAGCAATACCGGGGATATTGGGCGTACCGCCGCGCAAGCCCCGCTCCTGGCCGCCGCCGCGCTGCACGGCGTTGAGCGTTGCCGGGTTGCGCACGATGAGCGCGCCGATGCCTGCCGGCCCGCCCAATTTGTGGGCTGACAGCGAAATAAAATCCGCGGCGGGCAGGGGCAGTTTGCCCGCCGACTGCACGGCATCGACGAGCAATAGCCCACCCTGTGCCGCGACCAGCGCGGCTATATCGGCAATCGGCTGGATCACGCCGGTTTCGTTGTTGGCGTGCTGCACCGCGACCAGTGCCGGGCCAGCCGCCAGCAGGGCCGCCAGCGCCGCCCGATCGACAATGCCATCGCGCCCGACCGGCACGACTGCCGCATCGGAGCGCGCCGCCAGCACGGCGCTGTGCTCGGTCGCCGACATGATACAGCGCGCCATGCCTGCGCCGTGAAGCGCCAGCGCCAGCGCCTCGGTGCCGCCGCTGGTGAACACCACCGCCTCGGCCGCGCAGCCCGCGAAAGCGGCGACGCCATCGCGGGCGCGCTCGACGAGACCATTGCTGGCGCGCCCGGCGGCGTGCACCGATGCGGGGTTGCCTACTGACGCCAGTGCCGCGATCATCGCGTCACGCGCTGTCGCCGTTACCGGCGCGGTGGCGGCATGATCGAGGTAGACGCGGCTTTTCATTGCGATTTTTGCCATGTCCACCATATAGGGTGCAATGCACAACTTGTGCCATGCCCAAGCCACACGGAACCATTCATGCCCGAAGTGATTTTTACCGGCCCCGAAGGCCGCCTCGAAGGTCGTTACCAGCCGGCGGCCCGCCCTCGGGCGCCGGTCGCTATCCTGCTTCAGCCGCACCCGGCGCAAGGCACGATGAACCACCCGATCGTCATCGCGATGTACAACAGCTTCGTGAAGCGCGGCTTTGCAACGCTGCGCTTCAACTTTCGCGGCGTCGGGCGCTCGCAGGGCGTGTTCGACAATGGCATCGGTGAGCTTTCCGATGCGGCGTCGGCGCTCGACTGGATGCAGCAGTTCAATGCCGAAGCGCACACCACCTGGGTCGGCGGTTTTTCCTTCGGCGCCTGGATCGGCATGCAGTTGCTGATGCGCCGCCCCGAGATCAAGGGCTTCATCAGCATCGCGCCGCCGGCCAACATGTATGACTTCACCTTTCTTGCGCCATGCCCGTCGAGCGGGGTCATCGTCGATGGCGAAATGGACGAAGTCGTGCCTGGCGCCAGCGTGCAGAAGCTCGTCGACAAGTTGAAGACCCAGCGCCACATCACCATCGACCACCAGACCATCCCGGGCGCCAACCATTTCTTCGAACATGAAATGGGCGATCTGATGGGGGTCGTGGACGGCTATCTCGATCGCCGGCTGGCCAACGGCGGGCGCTGAGGTATTACCTGCGGCTCCCCGCTCTGCCGTCTGCGGCGGTGCGGGGGAAGCAAAGGCCTGTTACGCCAACCGCCCCCCGGTCATCGCGGCCGGGACGCCGGTCGTCTCCGGCCAACTGATTGGCTTGCCGGCCGCCGTGCGCACCGCCAGCCAGGCAAAGGCTTCGGCCTCCAAGGCGTCGCCGTCCCACCCGACGGCTTCGACCGGTTCGGTCGGCACGCCGGTCCGCTCGGCAATCATTGCCATCAGGGTCGCATTGTGGCGGCCGCCGCCGGTGACGAGCAGGCGCCCCAGTCGCGGCACATGACCGAGCGCCAGCCTGATGGTTTCGGCGGTGAAGGCGGTGAGCGTTGCGGCGCCATCCGCTAGCGACAGCCCGCGCGCCGCCTGGCCCGAAAAATCGGCGCGGTCGAGCGATTTGGGCGGCGGCGCATCAAACCACGGCAGATCGAGCATCGCGGTCAGCACAGAGTCATGCACGCTGCCCGACGCGGCGATGGCGCCGCCCTTGTCGTAGCGGCGGTCGCTGTGCGTCGCGATCCAGTCATCGATCAGGGCATTGGCCGGCCCGGTATCGAAACTGCCCCATTGGTCGCCGGCAAACCAGGTCAGGTTGCCGACGCCGCCGAGGTTCAGAACGCCCAGCCCTTGATTCTGGCCGGGCCGGGC
>CAJAHV010000198.1 GCA_903939555.1 uncultured Alphaproteobacteria bacterium
AGATCGACGACGGCGATCCAGTTGGTGAACATCGGGATGACGCGGCCATGGGTGGAGACCACGCCCTTGGGGCTGCCGGTGGTGCCGGAGGTGAACAGGATGTCGCTGATATCGTCGGGGGAGAGCGCGGCGAGCGCGACGTCAACAGCCGGGTCATCGGCATTGCCGGTGGCAAGGAAGGCCGTCCAGTCGCGGTCGAAACACAGGATGCGGCGCAGGTCGGGCAGGTTTTCACCAGCGATCAGTGCCGGGTAATCGGTGCCGAGGAAGTCACCGACAGTGCACAGGATCGAGACATGGGCGCGGCGCAGGATGTCGCCGGCTTCGCTGCCCTTCAGCCGCGTGTTGAGCGGCACGATGGCAGCGCCGGCGATCTGCGCGCCCAGGGTCGCGACGATCCAGTCGCGGCGGTTTGGCGCCCAGATAGCGATGCGGTCGCCGTGCCGTGTGCCGGCGGCGATGAAGGCGGCGGCGGCGGTGCGGGCATGGCGCCAGAGCGTGACGAAGGACCAGGCTTCGCCGGCCTCGACGATTGCCGGCGCCTCGCCGAAACGCCGGGCGGCAGCCTCGGCGGCGTGCGGGATGGTAAGGGGCAGATCAGCATTCATCGGCACAATACCCCTCACCCGCTCGCCCAAGCGGGCGAGTCGACCTCTCCCGCAGCCGTAGACGACGCCTTTGCGTCAGCGGGAGAGGTGCAACCATCAGACGATCTCGAACAAGCCGGCGGCACCCATGCCGCCAGCGATGCACATCGACACCACGACGCGCTTGGCACCGCGGCGCTTGCCCTCGATCAGCGCATGGCCGACAAGCCGTGAGCCGGTCATGCCGAAAGGATGGCCGATGGCGATGGCGCCGCCGTCGACGTTGATCTTGTCGGGATCGATGCCGAGATGGTCGCGGCAATAGAGCGCCTGGCTGGCAAAGGCCTCGTTGATTTCCCACAGGTCGATGTCGTTGACGCTCAACCCATGGCGGGCGAGCAGTTTGGGAATGGCGAACACCGGCCCGATGCCCATTTCGTCGGCGCGGCAACCGGCGACCTGGAAGCCGCGATAGATGCCGAGGATGGGGAGATTCTCGCGCTCGGCGGTGGCGCGGTCCATGACGACCTGCGCAGAGGCGCCGTCGGACAGCTGGCTGGCGTTGCCGGCGGTGATGTGCTGGCCCTGTTTGATGACGAGGCCGTCCTTGAAGACGGGCCTGAGCAGCGCCAAGCCTTCCGCCGTGGTATCGCCGCGCACGCCTTCATCGGCGGTCAGGGTGACACTCTGGCGGCCGATTTCATTGCCTTCCTTGTCGAACAGCGCTTTTTCGACGGTGATCGGCACGATTTCGGCATCCATGCGCCCGGCGGTCTGGGCGGCGCCGGCGCGCTGTTGGCTGGTCGCGGCGAACAGGTCCTGGGCTTCGCGGCTGATATTGTAGCGGTCGGCGACGATTTCGGCGGTCTCGATCATCGCCATATAGGCGGTCGCGTCGGCGGCGAGCACGGCTTTCGAACGGTTGCGATAGGCCGGGGCGTGCTTGTTGAGGGTCAGCGAGATGCTTTCCATGCCACCGGCGACGGCGACATCGATCTCGTTGCACATGATGGCGCGGGCGGCGAGCGCGATGGCGTTGAGCCCCGACGAGCATTTGCGGTCGAGGGTGAAGGCCGGCACCTGGTCGGGCAATTTCGAGGCATGGACGGTCAGGCGGCCGAGATTGTAGCTTTGCGTGCCCCAATGGTTGCCGGTGCCGAGGAACAGGTCATCGACGCGTGCCGGGTCGATGCCGGCGCGGTCGAGCGCTGCATTGACGACATGCGATGACAGGACTGGTGCTTCGGTATCGTTGAAGGCGCCGCGATAGGCCTTGCCGACGGCGGTGCGGGCGGTGGAAATGATGGCTGCTTCGCGCATGATGGAGTCCTTTTGGTCAGAAGCCGTGCATGTTGCCGGGCC
>CAJAHV010000199.1 GCA_903939555.1 uncultured Alphaproteobacteria bacterium
GCTTGGCCTAGGTGACAGCACGGTTCGGGGAGTGGCGCAGCCTGGTAGCGCATCTGGTTTGGGACCAGAGGGTCGCAAGTTCGAATCTTGTCTCCCCGACCATTAAAACAAAGCTTTAATGTGCATTTTCTGGCCCGCGACGCACCGGTTAGCGGCCTTAGGTTGAAAAATAGTTTACAAATTTCAGCTGCGATCTCGCGCGACGGCCGACGAATCATCACCACTTGGCCTCAAAAGCAAAAACGGCAACGGTGAGGATGGCGCCTAGAAAACTAGGGGCTATTCAGTGGCCCGATTGCGGGTTTGCGACAGCGGAGCGGCGGAAAGGGTGGGATTCGAACCCACGGTGAAGTTACCCCCACGACGGTTTTCAAGACCGTTGCCTTAAACCACTCGGCCACCTTTCCGTGAGCGTCTAATGCCGGGAGCGTGGCGCGGCTGCAAGGGGTGATACAGCCAAATGCGCAATTCGCGGCTTGGCCCGTGGTTGGAAACTGTGCCATCAGGGCTGGGATGATGCAAACTCGGGTCTTGCCGCTTCTTTTGCTGCTCGCTGCCTGCACCACTCCGGCACTAAAGCCGGTAGCCGTGCCGCCAGTACCGTCGGCACCAGTCTCCGTGCCGCTACCGGCTGTGGCCGTTCCGGAGCCGCTGCCGCAGAATGCAGCTTTTACCGCTTGGCTTGGTGAATATCGCCGCCGTGTACTGGCGCGGGGGGGCACACCGGCGGCGGTAGAATCGTTGCTGGCTGGTATCGAAATGCAACCCCGGGTTCTGGCGCTTGACAAGCGTCAACCGGGTGACAGCGGCAGCGCGACGGCGCGGTTCGATGCCTATCTCGCGCGCCAGGTCGATGTCGGGCGGATCAACCTCGGGGTTGCCGCGGCAAATCGCGTTTCGGAAACGCTTGCTGCCGTTCACGCGCGCACTGGTGTGCCGGGCGAAATATTGCTTGCGATCTGGGGGTTGGAGACTGGCTATGGCAAGGTGACCGGTAACTTCGACGTGCCAAGCGCGCTGGCGACGCTGGCCTGGGACGGGCGCCGCGCAGCGCTGTTCACCGCCGAACTCGATGCGGCGCTCAGCATAATCGAAAAAGGCCTGGCGTCGCGGTCTATGTTGCGTGGAAGCTGGGCTGGAGCCATGGGCCAGCCGCAATTTCTGCCCTCGTCCTTTCTGGCGTATGCCCTTGACGGTGATGGCGATGGCCGCGCTGATATATGGCAAAACGAGACTGATACACTGATGTCGATCGGCAACTATTTCAAGCAAAAGGGATGGCAAGCCGGGCTATCTTGGGGTTTGCCGGTCACCGTGCCGGACGGCTTTGACCGTACCGCGATCCGCAGTGCTGAGCGGCATAAAACCTGTGTCCGGCCTTTGGAAAAGCACAGCCGCTGGATGCCGGTCGCGGAGTGGAAAGCTCGGGGCCTTACCGGAATTGCGGCATTTCCCGCCGATGACGTGTCGGCAGCGCTGATAGAACCCGATGGCGACGGGCAGGGCGCGTATCTCGTTACCCGCAATTATCGGATCATCATGGATTACAATTGTTCCAATTTCTATGCGCTGTCGGTGGCGCTTCTCGGCGATGCGATCAGTAACCGGCCACGCTGAAAAGACGCTGGCGCTGGCGTTGCTGCTGGCCGCTTGTGCCGGACGCCCCATGCCATCGCCGGCCACGCCTGCGCCACGAGCCAGTGCCGTGATAACGCGCGCCCTGCCGATGGTCAAAATCGGGAAGCCTTATCAAGTCTATGGCGTTACCTATCACCCTGCAGACGACCACAATTACGACCAAAAGGGTATCGCAAGCTGGTATGGTCCGGGGTTCCATGCGCTCGATACCGCCAATGGCGAGCGCTATGATCAGGATGATTTGACCGCCGCCCACAAGACCTTGCCGATGCCGAGTTGGGTCGAAGTCGAGAATCTCGACAATGGTCGCAAGCTGACGGTGCGGATCAATGATCGAGGCCCTTTTGTCGCCGGCAGGATTATCGATCTGTCGCGCAAATCGGCGCAGTTGCTGGGTGTCGATCGTGCGGGGACAGCCCGTGTACGGGTCCGTCGAGTGTATCCCGCGGGCAGGTCGTCAGCGCCAGTGATTATTGCTGCTGGGAGTTCAGCATTGCTACAGGCGACGGCGCCGGCGGATACAACGCCGCCAGTCGTGCGCAGCGTCGCGCTTGCCGGGGCCATGCCTGCACCCACCATGCCGCCAACCGGGGCGGGACTCTTCGTGCAGGTTGCCGCATTGTCCGATCCCGGTCGTGTCGCGTGGCTTGCTGGCTATCTGTCGGCCTTTGGCAGCGTTGTCACCGAAAAATCGCCCGGAGGGCTGACCCGTTTGCGGCTTGGCCCTTATGTGAATGTGACGGCGGGCAACGCTGCGCTAGCGCAGATGCGAGCGGCGGGCTACACAGATGCACGATTGGTTTCTACCGCACCCTGACCATATATTCTTTATTGAAAGTGTTGCTGACGATGCGTTCTTTCTTGTTTGTCGCTCTGCTCGCTACCTCCACGCCGCTTCTGGCGCAGGTGCCGAGCTACAATACCCCCGCCGCCTATGCTTATATGAAAGACCTTTCGAGCGGCGCGGTGCTGTATTCCAAGGATGCGGATACTCGCATGCCGCCGGCATCGATGGGAAAAATGATGTCGGTTTATGTCGCATTTCAGATGATCAAGCGCGGAGAGGCGCAGCTTGGCCAAAAGGTCATGGTTCGTCCCGAAACGTGGACGAAATGGCATTCGCAGGGTTCAACGATGTTCCTGTCGGTCAACGAACAGGTCAGCGTCGAAAATCTCTTGCACGGCATCGTCACGCTATCGGGTAATGACGCATGTGTGGTGCTCGCCGAAGGGCTGGGCGGCACCGAACAGAATTATGTCGCATTGATGAATCGCGCCGCGCAGAAACTGGGGGTGAAAAATTCGCATTTTGCGAACACCAACGGCTGGCCCGACCCCAATGAGTATGTGACGGCGCGTGATCTTGCCACCATCGCCGAAGCAACGATCCGTGACTTCCCCGACCTCTATAAGCGCTTCTACGCCACTGAAAAATTCACTTGGGGCAAAACGCTGGGCAAGGGCGAGGATATTACCCAGCCGAACCGCAACCCGCTGCTCGGCCGGATTTCCGGCGCAGATGGCTTGAAGACGGGTCATACCGAGGAAGCCGGTTATGGCTTCACAGGTTCGGCGATCCAGGATGGCCGCCGCATCGTCATGGTCGTTGCCGGCCTGTCGTCATTCAACGAACGTATCGCTGCGTCGGTGGATTTCATGAACTGGGGCTTCAACGCCTGGCAGGCGATTCCGTTGGTAAAGGCCGGCAAGGTAGCAGGGCTGGCGAAGGTGGCGTCCGGTGCCGAGCCGACTGTTGCGATGGTAGCGCCGCGCGACCTCTACGCGACCGTGCCGCGCGGCCTGGGCAGCGAACGCACCTCCCGGACCGTTGCTGTGCCCAATCTGACCGCGCCAATCAAGAAAGGCCAGAAGGTCGGGGAGCTTATCGTCTCGGTAAAGGGCCTGCCTGATAGCCGGCTGTCACTGGTGGCGGCCGTCGCAGTTGAAAAGGCCGGGCCGGTGCTCGCAGCATGGAACTGGCTGAAGTCGCTGTTCGGTTTCTAGGCGCATGGCGGGCCGCTTCATCACATTGGAGGGTGGCGAAGGCAGCGGCAAGTCCACTCAGGCGCGACTGCTCGCCGATCGCTTGCGCGGCGCCGGGCAGACCGTCGTTCTAACGCGCGAACCGGGAGGCACGCCTGGCGCGGAATCGGTTCGCGCGCTGCTTGTGAACGGTGACACCGACCGCTGGAGCCCGTGGGCCGAGGCTTGCTTGGTCAACGCCGCGCGTGCCGACCATGTCGAACGCGTCATCCGACCGGCGCTGGCGCGCGGGCATTGGGTGATCTGTGACCGGTTTGTCGATTCGACGCGGGCCTATCAGGGGGCGGGGAAGGGGCTCGATGATGCTGACCTGTGTAGCCTGCATGAAAAGGTCACGGGAGACTTGTGGCCCGACCTGACCTTGGTATTTATTCTGGAGCCTGCGCAGGGGCTGGCGCGTGCAGGTGCAAGGGGTGCGACGGAAGCGCGTTTTGAAGGCCATGATGCCGGTTTTCACGAGCGGGTGTCGGCGTTCTTTGCCGGCCTTTCGAGGCTACATCCGGTTCGCTGCCATTCCATCGCAGCCGACCGGCCTGTCGAAACGATTGCCGCAGAAATCGCGGCGCTGGTGGGCGCATGATTGGCCATGGTGAACAGATCGGCGCCTTCAAGCAGGCCTTTGCCGGTGATAGACCGCACCACGGCTGGCTACTCACCGGTCCACAGGGGCTGGGCAAGGCGCTTTTTGCCCGTCAGGCAGCGATTTGGCTGCTTGCGGGAAAGCCCGGTGGAGAAGACTTTGACGGTGCCACGGCCAGTGCAGCCGCGTCGCTTGTTGCCGCGGGAAGCCACCCCGACTTTCGTCGGTTGGTACGATCCGAGGATGACAAGGGCAAATTGCGTGCCGTGATCCGCGTTGATGAAGTGCGTGCGTTGCAGCCGCTGTTCCGCCAGACACCATCCATCGCAAATTGGCGGATTGTAATTGTCGATAGTGCCGATGAAATGAATACTCAATCAGCTAATGCCTTGCTGAAGAATCTTGAGGAACCACCTGAACAAACATTATTCTTTCTCATCAGCCATATGCCGGGACGGTTGTTGCCAACGATCCGGTCGCGTTGCCGCACGCTGCGGTTCAACCGACTTTCCGACGTTGCGGTTGCCGCAATTCTCGAAAGCGCCGCGCCCGAACTCGATGAAGATGATCGCGCTACGTTGGTGCGCATCGCTGAAGGCGCTCCGGGTAGGGCATTGCGCTTCGCCGAAAGCGGTATCCCGGCGCTTGTCGACCAGCTTGAAGAACTGGCCATTAGCCCGCCCGCCGCGGCGCCGGCACGGGCTCAGGCGCTGGCGCGTAGCCTCGCCGGCAAGGCCAATACGGCGCGTTACGAAGCCTTTCTGGAGCTTGCGCCTGCGATGATTGCCCGTGCCGCCCGGCAACGCCATGGCCCGGCGCTGGTTCAGGCGCTGGCGCTTTGGGAAGCAAGCACCGATCTGGCCGGCGGCGCGGTAGCGCTTTCGCTCGATCCGGCGCAGGTGGCGTTCGATCTGGGGGTCAAGGTGGCAGCGCTCGCGGGGCGATGAACGGTGCGGTTTTTACCGCGCCCTGTTGCACTGCGGCACGCTTTGCCGCATTCGCTGGCGTCATGAGCAAGCGATTTTACCTGACCACCGCCATCGCCTACCCCAATGGACGGCCACATATGGGCCATGCCTATGAGGCGATCGCCAGCGATGCGGTTGCGCGCTTCAAGCGTCTCGATGGCTATGATGTGCGTTTCCTGACTGGCACCGATGAGCACGGCCTGAAAATCGCCCAGGCGGCCCGCGCTGTCGGCGTGGAGCCGCGTGCCTATGTCGATGGCACGGTGCAGCCGTTCATCGAGCTCGACCGCCAATTGGGTATCAGCTTCGATCGCTTCATTCGCACCACGGACGACGATCATAAGGCATTGTGCCAGGCGCTTTGGCAGCGAATGGCCGACAAGGGTGACCTCTACCTTGACCGCTACGAAGGCTGGTACTCGGTTCGCGACGAAGCTTATTATGATGAAAGCGAACTCGTCGCCGCCGAAGATGCACAAGGCCTGCCGGTAAAGCTTTCGCCTCAGGGGACGCCGGTCGAATGGACTGTAGAGGAAAGTTGGTTTTTCAAGCTGTCGGCCTATGCCGAGCCATTACTCAAACTTTATGCTGACCAGCCCGATTTCATCCAACCATCAAGTCGGTTCAATGAGATGCGAGCTTTTGTTGATGGTGGTTTGAAGGATCTGTCGATGTCGCGCACCAGTTTCGACTGGGGTGTGCCGGTGCCGGGCAGTACCGGCCATGTGATGTACGTCTGGGTCGACGCGCTGGCCAATTATCTGACCGGTGCCGGTGGCAGCGATGGTGAATGGTGGCCGGCCGATCTGCATATCATCGGCAAGGACGTCGTGCGATTTCATGCGATCTATTGGCCGGCGTTCCTGATGTCCGCCAACCTGCCGCTGCCAAAAATCGTGTTCGGCCATGGTTTTGTGCTCAATCGCGGCGTGAAGATGTCGAAATCGGATGGCAATGTCGTCGATCCGGCTGAAATGGCAACGCGCTTCGGAGTAGATCGGCTGCGGTGGTTCTTGTTGCGCGAAGTCGCCTTTGGCGAGGATGGCAGCTACAGTGACGAAGCGATCATCGAGCGGACCAATGCCGATCTTGCCAATGGCATCGGCAATCTGGCGCAGCGTGCGCTGTCGATGGTGGCGAAAAACCTCGGCGGTGCCATGCCCGGTCCTGGTCCGTCAGCCGGGGCCGATTTGCTTGCCGAGAGCATGCAGACCCTGACCGAGGCTTATTTCGCCGCAATGAACGGCCTGCAACTTCATCGTGCACTCGAAGCGGTGATGGCGATGGTCAATGCCGCCAACGGCTATTTCGCCGACAACGCGCCCTGGAAACTGGCCAAGACCGATGTTGCAGCCATGAGCCATGTCTTACATGCCACTCTCGACGCGACACGGCGGATCGTGCTGATGGTGCAACCGGTGATGCCTGAAGCATCGCAGCGCTTGCTCGACCTGCTCGGCGTCACGGCTGATGCGCGTACATTCAGAGAATTAGACGTGATAGTTTCTATAGGTTTGCAGCTTCCCGAACCGCAGGGCGTGTTCCCGCGATGGGCAGAGCCGGCCTGATGCCGACGCTGCGGCTTGCGACCGAAGCTGACCTGCCGGCGCTGAGGACGATGATGGCCCACGCCATAGCCGAGTTGCAGGTGAATTTCCTCAGTCCCGAACAGGTCGAAGCAAGCAAAGCCGTCATGGGTCTCGATACCCAACTCATCGCCGATGGCTGCTATTTTCTTGCTGAAATCGATGGCGAACTGGCAGGCAGCGGGGGCTGGAGCCGGCGCGCCACGCTTTACGGTGGTGACCATAGCGCCGGTCGCGACGCCCGGATGCTCAACCCGGAAAGCGAAGCCAGA
>CAJAHV010000200.1 GCA_903939555.1 uncultured Alphaproteobacteria bacterium
GCGGCTTTCAGGAAGAGCCCGCGTGCGGTGCGATAGTCATGCGCGAACCAGGGCTCGATCTCTGCTAACATTAGTCGCCAAACACATATTGGATGGACTTGAGGCGCGTGTAGGCGTCAAACCCGACCATGCCGCCTTCGGTGCCAAAGCCTGATTGCTTCCACGGTTCGGATGCATGCGCTTGCCAGCAGCCCGGCTTATTGCTGATCGCCGAATTGATCGCGACCCTGCCTGCCTCCAGGGCATCGCCCAGCCGGTGCGCGCGTGCAAAATCGGTGGTCCAGGCGGTAGCCGCCAGTCCATAGTCGCTGTCGTTGGCAAGCCGCAGCGCCTCGTCTTCGCTGTCGAAGCGGGCAAGTGCAATGACAGGTCCGAATATTTCCTCGCGCATCAGCGCATTGTCGGCTGGCACATCGACGAACAAAGTCGGGCCGACATAATATCCGCCTTCAGGCGCGGCGGCCTTGCGACCATCGAGCAGTAATTTAGCTCCAGACGCTTCCCCGGCTGCGATCGCCGCGCAGACCTTGTCATATTGCGCCTTGCTGGCAAGTGGTCCGAAGGCGCATCCGCCGTGATGGGGATGCGCAGGCTGGATCGATTTCAGATGAACGAGCAGAGCCTCGATCAGCCCATCTGCCGCGCCGCGCTCGACATAGAGGCGTGAGCGTGAGACGCAGACTTGCCCCTGGTTCCACAGAGCAGCACCGCTACAGGCCTGGGCAAGCGCGGTCGCGCCCAAGCTGGAAATGGCATCCGCAAAGACGATTTGTGGCGATTTTCCGCCGCATTCGAGCAGAACCGGTTTGAGCGATTGCGAGGCTGCGGCGGCCATCACCTTGCGGCCGGTTGCGGTGGACCCGGTAAAGGTCACCATGTCTACGCCTGCATGGCTGACCAGCCAATTGCCCACCTCGGGACCGCCAGTGACGACATTAACGACGCCGTCTGCAATCCCCGCCTGCTGCGCGAGCTCGGCCAGCAGCAGGGTCGAACCGGAAGCGATCTCAGACGGTTTGAGGACGATGCAATTGCCGGTCGCTAAGGCCGGGCCGGTCTTTAGCGCGGCATTGATGATGGGGAAATTCCACGGCACAATTGCACCGACAACGCCGCGCGGCAGACGCTGCTGCACCTCCAGCCTGCCGACCTCATGCGGTGCGGTCGCGCCCAGCCTTTTGTCGATCGCTTGCGCCGCATAAGCGATGAAGCCCGCCGCGACATGCGCATCGAAAACCGCATCGCCCATCGGCTTGCCCATTTCGATGCTGTCGAGTCGGCCTAATTCCTCAGCATGGGCCGACACCAGCCGCGCCAATTCGAGCAATTGCGCCTGGCGCTCGCCGCTGCTCAGATTGCGCCAGCCCGCGTCCCACGCGCCGCGCGCCGCTTGAACGGCGGCATCTACGTCACTTTGTGAACAAAGCGGCAGCGATTGGCCGGTCTTGCCATCGGCCGGATTAAGCCGATCCATTTCGCCAGCACCTCCTGCCTGCCGAGCTCCGCCAAAGAAGGGGCGCAAGTCAGTGGCAGTTCCAGTCAGCTTGATTTCGGCGTTCATTGCACGGTCTCCGGCGTCTTGGCCTGTTGCTTGATCAAGTCAGCGCCCTTTTCGCCGATCATGATCGCGCTAGCGTTGATGTTGCCCGCTGGCAGCGTCGGCATCACTGATGCGTCCACCACCCAAAGCCCGGAAACGCCGCGCACCCGCAACTCCGGATCAACCACCGA
>CAJAHV010000201.1 GCA_903939555.1 uncultured Alphaproteobacteria bacterium
ATGTCGGTGATGATGCCGGTGAACATGGGTTGTGCCTATCGGATGCGAAGATAAGTCTCAAGCCGGTCGGCACCGAGCGTGACGATCGGTTGCGCCGCCCAACGGCCATGCGCCTGCGCCAGATCGACCAGCCCGATATCGGGCAGGCCCAGTCCGCCGATCAGGATCGGGGCGCGATAGAGCAGCAGCCGGTCGACAAGATCGGCGGCGAACAGGCTGGCGGCCAGCCCGACCCCGCCTTCGGCGAGCACCAGATCGGCGTCCGTCACCGCCGCCAGCGCCGCCGGGCTGTCGAGATGGCGCCAGCCCGGCACCGGCTGCCGGCTCATCACGGCTTTTTGCGGCGCGCGGGCGCTGAGCCCGGCCAGCCGGACATCGAGGCGCGGCGCATCGGCGGCCAGCGTGCCGCGCCCGACCAGGATCATGTCGGCGCGGGCGCGTTCGAGATGGGCATGGGCCCGGGCGCGCTCGCCGGTGATCCACTGGCTCTGCCCCGACGCCATGGCGACGGCGCCGTCGAGCGAGACCGCCAGCTTCAGCGTCACATGCGGGCGCCGCAGCCGCAGTCGGGTCAGAAAGCCGGCCAGCCCGGCTTCGGCTTCCGCTGCGCGCACCCCTTCGGTCACGGCGATGCCGGCAGCGCGCAGCCGGGCGACGCCCTCGCCATCGGTGCGCGGATCGGGATCACCCGCTGCGATGACAACGCGCGCTACCCCGGCAGCGACCAGCCCATCGGCGCAGGCCGGGCCGCGCGGGCTGGCATGGGCGCAGGGTTCGAGCGTGACATAGGCGGTCGCGCCGCGTGCGGCTTCGCCCGCCTGTGCAAGCGCCATGGCTTCGGCGTGCGGGCGGCCGCCGGGCTGGGTCCAGCCGCGGCCGATGACGCGGCCATCCTTGACCAGCACGCAGCCGACCGACGGGTTGGGCCGCGTCAGCCCGACACCGCGCTGCGCCAGCGCCAGTGCCGCGCCCATCCGGCGCGCGTCATCGAGATTGGTCAATTGACCGGCGGCTCGGCAGCGGCGGCCAGTGCGGCCCCGGCAGCGGGCGCGGCCCCTGTGGCTGGCGCTCTCCCATTGGCTGGCGCGACGCCGCTGGCGGGCGCGGTGATGACGAAGGGAATGTCCTTCTCCACGCCGCCGCCGGCGACATAGGCGTCATATTGTTGCTGCGCTTTGGTGCGCGCCGGGCCAGTGAGCGTGGCGATATAGGCGCGCGATTGCGCCAGCCGGTCGGCGCGGGCGGCTTCGGTGGCTTGCGCATCGGCAAGCGTATCGGCGCGCGACCGGTCGGCGCTCCAGCTCTGCATGTAGATGACCTTCATCACCCGCCCCGAATAACCCGAGCGCGATTCGAGCATGAACGCCGTCATGATCACCGTCGTCAGCACCAGCGAGGCGCCGCCGACAAGGATGCGGCGACGACGGGCTTCGACCTGCGAAGGGTTGAGGAAGGACATGGGCAAGCTCCGGCGGGAAGCGGCATCATAAGGCGACATCCCGCCGGATGCCAGTGTCAGGCGGCAGCGCTCGCCTGCCGGAAATCGACCGTGGTGTCGCGGCGCGCCTTGCCGCCAGCGGGTGCGGTCAGGCCTGCAAGCGCGCCAATGCCGCGTCGCGGCCGATCAGCGGCAGCAGCGCCGCCATTTCCGGGCCGGTGTCGCGTGCCGTGAGCGCGCGGCGCAGCGGGTGGAACAGGCCACGGCCCTTGCGGCCGGTCTGCGCCTTCAGCGCCGCCGTCCAGCGCGCCCAGATATCATCGCCCCATTCGAGCCCGGCGAGCACAACGGCGGCCGTGGCGATGAAATCGGCATCCTCGGCCTCGGGCGCCACTGCGACCGGCCCGGTGATCACCGCCTGCCAGTCGGCGGCCTGCGCCACTGTCGTCAGATTGCCGCGCACCGCCTGCCAGCCGGCCTCGGTCATGCCCGGCGGCAAGCGATCGGCCACCGCCGCATAGGGCAGCAGGTGCAGGGTGCGGGCGTTGATCGCCGCCAGGTCGGCCGGGTCGAACCGCGCCGGTGCGCGGCCGAAGCTGGCGAGATCGAACCCCGGCAACAGGTCGGCAAGCGTCGCCACCGGCTCGACCGGCAGCGAGGTGCCGAGCCGGGCGAGCAGCGCCGCGATCGCCTGCGGCTCGATCCCGGCGTCGTGCCATGCGGCGACGCCTTCCGAGCCGAGCCGCTTCGACAGCGCCGCATCGGCGCCGGTCAGCAGCGCCAGATGGGCAAAGCGCGGCACCGGGGCGCCCAGCGCTTCGAACATCTGGATCTGCACCGCGGAATTGGTGACATGGTCCTCGCCGCGCACGATATCGGTGATGCCAAGGTCGATATCATCGACCACCGAGGGCAGCATGTAGAGCCAACTGCCATCGGCGCGGCGCATGACCGGATCGGACAGCGAGGCCGCATCGAAATGGCAGTCGCCGCGCACGCCATCGTGCCAGCGGATCGGCGCATCGGTGGCCAGCTTGAAACGCCACACCGGGGCCAGCCCGCGCGCCGCATGATCGGCATGATCGGCTTCGGTCAGCGCCAGCGCGGCGCGATCATAGACCGGCGGCAGCCCGCGCTGCTGCTGGACCTTGCGTTTGAGATCAAGCTCTGCCGGGGTTTCATAGGCGCGATAGGCGCGCCCCGCCGCCGCCAGCCGGGCGAGCGCGGCTTCGTACAGCGCAAAGCGGTCAGACTGGCGGACGACCGCATCGGCCGCCAGGCCCAGCCAGCCGAGATCGGCGCGGATGCCGGCCGCCGCTGCTTCGGTCGATCGCGCCAGATCGGTATCGTCGAGTCGCAGCACGAAGCGCCCGCCGCTCTTGCGCGCCAGCAGCCAATTGACCAGGGCCGTACGGATATTGCCGGCATGCAGGCTGCCGGTCGGCGACGGAGCGAAACGCGTGGTGATCATACAGCGGCTCTTAGGCGCTGCGCGGCGTGGCGGCTAGGGTCGCGATTGCAGTCGACTCTGGCCGGACGGCGGTGTTTTCGCCCGGCTGCCTGTCACGCCGCCCGCGACGCGGCTGCCGGTCAGCGCGCCATGAAGCCGCCATCGACCGCCAGCGGGTGGCCGGTGATGAAGCTGGCGCGCGCCGAGCACAGGAAGATGACGGCATCGGCGACTTCATGCGCTTCGCCCATGCGGCCGAGCGGGTGCATCTGCGCCATGAAGGCGGCGCCCTGCGGGTCTTTTGCCACGGCATCGGTCATCGGGGTGACGATGGCGCCGGGGCAGACCGCGTTGACGCGCACGCCCTGTGCCGCATAGCGCAGCGCGGCGGATTTGGTCAGGCCGACAACCGCGTGCTTGCTGCCGCAATAGCCGGCGCCGCCGGCGCCCGACAGGCCGGCGATCGACGCGGTGTTGACGATGGCGCCGCGGCCGGCGGGTGCCATGTGGCGCAGTTCGGCATTCATGCAGTTGAGCACCCCGGTGACGTTGATCGCCAGGCTGCGATCAAAAGCTTCGCGCTGGCCCCAGGGCGTGCCCATGCCTTCCAGCGAGACACCGGCGTTGTTGAGCGCGCAATCGAGCCGCCCCCAGGCGGCAATCAGCGCAGCGACGGCGGCGTCGCACGCGGCGGCATCGGTGACATCGAGCGCGGCCGACAGCGCTTGGCCGCCGGCGGCGGCGATCATCGCGGCGGTTTCGGCGGCGCCGGCGGCGTTGATGTCGGTGACCATGACGCGCGCGCCTTCCTCGGCAAAGGCCAGTGCGGTAGCGCGACCGATGCCGCCGCCGGCACCGGTGACAAAGGCGGTCTGGCCTTCAAACAGCAATTTCATCAAAGGGTCCTTTCAGGGAGAGGTCGAGGGCGGCGCCGGCAAGCAAGCGGCGTCGCGGCGCATCAAGGCTGCGGGGCGATTTCGATGCTGATGCCGGCGAGCGTTGCATCCACCGGCAATTGGCAGG
>CAJAHV010000202.1 GCA_903939555.1 uncultured Alphaproteobacteria bacterium
GCATCATCCCGCTCACGGTCAATGTCGCGCTCACCGCGCTCGAGTTGCTGATCGCGGTGGTGCAGGCCTATGTGTTCGCACTGCTGGCGTCGATCTATCTCAACGACGCGGTGAACCTCCACTGAGGTTCTTCAACAAGAATTTATCTTCACTGATCACCTCGACAACCCACTCCAACTGATAAACTCAAAAGGACTTACAATGGATATCGCTGCTGCCAAGCTCATCGGTGCCGGTCTTGCTGCCATGGGTGCCGGCTTTGCCGCCATCGGCGTCGGCCTGATCTTCGGCATGTTCTTGTCGGGCGCACTGCGCAATCCGGCCGCTGCCGACAAGCTCGGCGCCCGCCTGATCTTCGGCTTCGCCGTGACCGAAGCACTCGGCCTGATCGCTGCCGTCGTCGCGCTCGCGCTCGCCTTCGGTTGATCGTTCCGACGGTTCGGGCCTGTCCGGGGTTCCGGGCAGGCCGCAATGTAATGACAGGTTGATCCGTGCCGCAATTTGACCCCGCCAATTTCATTTCCCAGCTGGTGTGGCTCGCCGCGATCTTCGTGGTGCTCTACTTCGCCATCGTGCGTCCCACTCTGCCCAAGGTTGGCAAGGTGATCGACGAGCGCGAAAGCCGGGTGGCGGGTGACCTTGATGCGGCCGAATCGGCCAAGGGCGAAGCTGATGCGATCCGTGCCCGTTATGATGATGGCATGGCGGCGGCGCGTGACGCGGCGCAGGCCGAAGTCGCAGCCTCCCAGGCCGAAGCCGCCCGGCGCAGCGAAGCCCGCATGGCCGAACTGGCCGGCGTGCTCGATGCGAAAGCAGTCGAAGCCGCCACCCGGCTCGCCGGGGCACGGGCCACCGCCCGCGCGGCGTTGGCTGCCACGACGACTGAATTGACTGGTGCTGTCGTGACCCGGCTGACCGGTCTTGAACTTTCTGCCGCCGACATCGACGCCGCGCTGGCGGCCCAGAACCAGGATCTCGCCGCGTGACCGACACCATGCCCTCGCCGCTGCCGCGCACCGCCAAGCCAGAGCTGTCGTCCGAAGCCGTGGCCGCCGCCGAAGCGCATCAGGCCGGCACCACCGCGCCTGGCAGCGAGCATCACGAAGAAGCGCTGCTGCTCGGGCAGGGTGCCGAATTCTACGTCTATGTGTCGATGACGATCTTTTTCGTCCTCGCCATCGTACTCGGCAAACTGCCGCAGCGCATCGCCGGCGCGCTCGATGACCGGATCGCTGGGGTCAAGCGCCAGCTTGATGAAGCCCGGGCGCTGCGCACCGAAGCGGAAATGCTGCTCGCCGATGCCAATGCCCGGCGTGAAGCGGCAACGCTCGATGCCGAAGCGATTGTTGCCCGCGCCCGCAACGAAGCCAGCGAACTCGTCGCCACTGCCGAAAAGAATGCGACGTTGACCATCGAGCGCCGCACCCTTGCCGCCGAAGCCAAGATTGCCGCCGCCGAACGCACCGCCGAGGCCGAATTGCGCGCCGATGTCGCCCGCCGGGTGACGGCTGCCGCCGCAACGCTGATTGCGGCCAATACCGACAAGGCGCTGGCGTCGAAGCTGACCGATGATGCGATCGCCGGCCTGGAACGCCGCCTGCACTGATCACGCGGCGCGCTTGGTTCATTGCAAGGCAAGCGCGCGCATGATATCGGCGCGGCCATGATCAAGACCCATCGTCCGATGAGCCGACGAGGTTGAGCCCGTGCCACCGTCCAGGTGGCATGTCCTCCCCTTGGTTTGCCGTTGGAAAGACGCCCCCGGATTGATCGAGATCACCTCAGCCACGGCTGCAGACCAGCCGGCCATCGAATCTCTGCTCGACGACGCCTTCGGGTCGGCGCGCCGTAACCGCGCGGCCTATCGACTGCGTGAAGGCGCCGTGCCGCTTACCGGCCTGTCCTGCGTGGCACGCGACGACACGGGCATCATCGGGTCGTTGCAATGCTGGGATATCGCGCTGTGCAGCGGCTCGGATGTCCGCACGCCGCTGCTGCTGCTCGGCCCGGTTGCCGTTGCCGCCGGCCAGCGCGGCGCGGGCGTAGCCTCGGGAATGATGCGCCGGGCGCTGGCGGCTGCCGATGCCGCTGGATCGCCGCCGATCCTGCTGATCGGCGATGCCGCCTTTTACGGGCGATTTGGCTTTGCGGCGGGCGCCACGTCGGGCTGGATCATGCCCGGCCCTGTTGATCGGGTTCGGCTGCTGCTGCGCGGCGACGCCACCGGGCTGCCGAGCGTGGCACGGCTCGAAGGCAAGGACGGGCTGCGCCGCGCGGCCTAACGCCTATGTGCAGCGCATCCCCGATGGGTGACGCTGTTGCCTGCGGCCATGCGCCCTCGCTGCTTGCTCCATGCGCCAGCCGCGCTAAGACACCAGCATGACCGATACCGTACGCGATTCGGCCGGGCGCTCGTTGGGCGAACTGGCGGCGGTGCTCCAGAGCGGGCGGCTGCCACCGGTGCATCTGTGGAACCCGGCGCATTGTGGTGATTCGCTGATGCGCATCGCCGCCGATGGCACCTGGTTCCATGAAGGTTCGCCGATCGGCCGCAAGGAACTGGTCCGGCTGTTTTCGACCATCCTGCGGCGCGAACCCGATGGCCATCATGTGCTGGTCACCCCGGCTGAAAAGCTCGACATCCAGGTCGATGACGCGCCCTTTGTCGCGGTGGAGGCGACCAGCGAGGGCGAAGGGCCGGGCCGCCGCATTATTTTTCGCACCAATACCGATGATCTGGTCGCCGCTGGCCCTGACAATATTCTGCGCATCGATACCGCCGCTGATGGAACGCCGCGGCCCTATCTCCATGTCCGCGCCGGTTTGCAGGCGCTGGTCAACCGGCCGGTGTTTTACCAGCTTGCCGATCTGGCGCTTGCCGAGGCGGCAACGCCACCCGGCCTGTGGAGCGATGGTGCCTTTTTCCCTTTCATGCCGGCCTGATGCCGATTGATCGCCTGCGCGCCGCGCTGCTGCCCGGCGGGCCTGCGGGGCTGCGCGGTGACTGGGACGTCACCGCCGATACCGGTTTCGAACGCGCGGCCTCGCTTACCCCGGCGGCGGTGTTGATCGCCATTACCAATGAAGCGGTGCCGCAGCTGCTGCTGACCCGGCGCAACGCCAACATGACGAAACATCCCGGGCAGATCGCCTTTCCCGGCGGGCGGGTCGATCCGGAGGACGATGGCCATGTTGCGGCGGCGCTCCGCGAGGCCGAGGAAGAGGTGGCGCTCGCCCGCCACCATGTCGAAGTGCTCGGCACGCTGGGGTCGTACGAAACCGGCACCGGCTATGCGATCACGCCGGTCGTCGGCCTTGTGCCGCCCGGGCTGGTGCTGCGCCGCGCCGAGGCCGAAGTGGCAGAGGTTTTCCACGTGCCCTTTGCCCATGTCATCGACCCGGCCAATCACGAGCTGCATAGCGCCGAATGGCAGGGGCGGCGGCGCGATTACTTCATCATCCGCCACGGCACCCATGAAATCTGGGGCGCGACGGCGGGGATGATCGTCAATCTGGCACGACGGCTGTGATGCTGTCGTTGCCGGATTGGGCGCGGTCGCCGGAAGGGCTGGCGCTGTTGGCGGCACTCGACGCCCCGGCGGGCGAAACGCGGCTGGTCGGTGGTGCGGTGCGCGATGCGCTGATTGGGGTCGCCGGCGCCGACATCGACCTGGC
Organism: uncultured Alphaproteobacteria bacterium; assembly: GCA_903939555.1. GTDB lineage: Bacteria > Pseudomonadota > Alphaproteobacteria > Sphingomonadales > Sphingomonadaceae > Sandarakinorhabdus. Next base: position 3,676 of record CAJAHV010000202.1, read on the forward strand.
GACGCGCCTAACGCCGCAGCAGGTGATGGTGCGGGTGAAAGCGGCGGGACTGAAAGCCGTGCCGACCGGGCTGGCGCATGGCACCGTGACCGCAGTCGGCAAGACGCTGACCGCCGAGGTGACGACCCTGCGCCGCGATGTCGCGACCGATGGTCGCCATGCCGAAGTGGCGTTCACCGATGATTGGCAGGCAGACGCAAGCCGGCGCGATTTCACCATCAATGCGCTGTATGCGGCGCTGCCCGGCGGCGAGATATGTGACTTTTTCGGTGGCCTTGAGGATCTCGCGGCGCAACGGGTGCGTTTCATCGGTGCACCGTTGCAGCGCATTGCCGAAGATCATCTGCGCATCCTGCGCTTCTTCCGCTTCTCGGCGCGCTTTGCCGCCGTAATCGATGCGGACGGGCTGGCGGCGTGCACGCTGCGCGCCAATGACCTGATGGCCCTGTCGCGTGAGCGTATCGCGCTCGAATTGCGCGGAATATTGTCGCTGTCCGATCCGCAGCCGGTCATGGCGCTGATGATCGAGCATGGCATCTGGCGGCCGGTGCTGCCCGAATTCACGCCCGATCGTCTGGGCGTGCTGGCGCGCACCATCGCGGCGGAAGCGGCAAACGGGTTGCCGCGCGACTGGCGGCGGCGGCTGGCGGCGCTGCTGACGGTCGACAATGCCGATGCGGTCACCGGTCGGTTGCGCCTGTCGAATGCTGACAGAGCGCGGGTGGCGCTGGCGGTGGTGCCGCATGATGGCGCGGCGGAGCCGCATGATAACAGCCCTCTGCTGCCGCTGGCCTGGGCGATCGGGGCCGAAGCGGTGGTCGACCGGCTGCTGATCGCCGGGCGTGCCGGACCAGAAATCGCGGCGCTGGCAGCGTGGCAACGGCCGAAACTGCCCGCTTCGGGGCGTGACCTGATCGCGCGCGGCGTCGTGCCGGGGCCGGAGGTGGCGCGGCGGCTCGGGATGTTCGAGCGCGGCTGGGTCGCAGCAGGGTTTCCCGGCGATGCGGCGCAGGTGGCGGCGCTGCTCGATGCGGCCGCGGGGTGAAAGCCCTGTCCTACATGAACCGGATAGGTTAGGTCTCGGTCAGGATTCGCTCTTTGACATCGTGATTGCATGCCTCCTCGCCTGCAGGCGGGAGAGGCGGCGTGAAAAAACACCAACTCTGTCACCTTCGTGAACTTTGGTCCGCACCGGGCGGGCACCCACGGCGCGACACCGGGCTGACGCTGGCCATTACCGCGCGTCACGCCAGCGCCCCGCCCAGAACGGCTTCAGCCCTTTTCGCCGGGAAGGCGCGGGCGGCGCAGCTTCTTCTTTTCCTTATGGTGCCGCGGCTTGCCGCGCCAAACATTGGCCGGGTCCTTGATCACCAGCCAAGCGACCCAGGCGATGAGGATGGCGTTGAGGCCGAGGATCGGAAGCAGTGTCGTCATGATTCAAATCTAGCGCCTCGATCCCGGCTTGGCGAGCCGTGTCAGCCGAACCTGTTGTCGCGGGGGAAACCGGTTGGCGGCAGGCGCCCGGCGCTGCCGCGTGCGCCCTTCCAGAAGCTTAGGTCGCTTTCGGTGCGGGTGCGGGCGGTGGTGCCGCCCATCGCCCAGCTCAAGCCTTCGGCCATCACGAAGCCGCGGGCGTCCGACAGACCGCCATCCTTGTATTTCTGCAAGGCGACGCCCTGGCCGCGCCCCATGACCGGCAGTTCGTCGCACCCGAAAACCAGCAATTTGCGGTTTTCGCCGATCACCGCGATCATGTCCTCGTCGGGCGCCAAGACCCGCACGATTGCCAGTTTAGCCTTGTCCTTGGGGTTGAGCACCTGACGGCCCTTGCGGGTTTCGGCCAGAATGTCGGCACTTTCGACGATGAAGCCGCGCCCGTCGCTGGCGGCGACGAGCAACTTCGTCTCGGGCCGCCACGCCATCATGGTGATTATTTCGACGCCTTCGCCAAGGTCGATCATCAGCCGCAGCGGTTCACCGAAGCCGCGCCCGCCGGGCAGCTTGTCGGCGCCCAGCGTGTAGAAACGGCCATCGGAAGCGGCGACGATGATCTTGTCGGTGGTATGGGCATGAAACGCAAAGCCCGGGCCATCGCCTTCCTTGAACTTGACGGCGTCGCCCGCCGCGAGATCGGCATGGCCCTTGAGCGCGCGGACCCAGCCCTTGGCACTGGTGATGATGGTCAAGGGTTCCTTGTCCATCATGTCTTCGATGCTGAGCAGCTTTACGTTCGGCGCCGTGGTGATCGTCGTGCGGCGCTGGCCGAGCACGGTATCGGGGCCGTAGAGCTGGCGCAGCGCGGCCAGATCGCGCGCCAGCCGCTCGGTCTGCTGGGCCGGTGATGCAATAAGGGCACGCAGGCCCCGACTTTCTGCAGTCAGCGCCTTGTTCTCCTTGGTAATTTCCATTTCCTCGAGCTTGCGCAACGAGCGCAGCCGCATGTTGAGAATGGCTTCGGCCTGGGTGGCGGTCAGCTCGAACGTGGCGATCAGGCTGGCCTTGGCATCGTCTTCCTCGCGGATGATGCGGATGACTTCATCGAGGTTGAGATAGGCAATGAGCAGCCCGCCGAGGATGTCGAGCCGGGCATCGATCTTGTCGAGCCGATACTGCGAGCGGGCGATGAGCACTTCGCGCTGGTGGACCAGCCATTTGGCGATGACTTGTTTCAGCGACAGCACGCCCGGCCGGCCATGATCGAGGACGTTCATGTTGAGCGAGGCGCGCACTTCGAGATCGGTCAGCTTGAACAGGCTTTCCATCAGCACATCGGGGTCGACGTTGCGCGACCGCGGCTCGATGATGATGCGGATACGGGCATCGGATTCATCGTCAATATCGCCCAGGATCGGCAGCTTCTTTTCGGTGACCAGCTCGGCAAGTGCTTCGATCAGCTTGCCCTTGACGACCTGATAGGGGATTTCCTCGATTATGATCCGCCAGGTGCCTTGCCCCAGGTCCTCCTTGCGCCAGCGCGCCCGCAGCCGGAAGCTGCCGCGCCCGGTGGCATAGCTTTCGGCGATGCTGGCAGCGGGTTCGACACAGACGCCGCCGGTGGGGAAATCGGGGCCCTTGACCCATTGCATGAGCGCGGCACCGGGCAGATCGGGGTCGGCGAGCAGCGCCAGCGCGGCATCGAGGATTTCGGCGGCATTGTGCGGCGGAATGCTCGTCGCCATGCCGACAGCGATGCCGGACGAGCCATTGGCGAGCAGGTTGGGGAACAGGCCTGGGAAAACCTCGGGTTCTTCTTCCTCGCCATTATAGGTGGTGCGAAAGGCTACGCTGGCTTCGTCGAGCCCGTCCATCAGTTCGGATGCGGCAGCGGTGAGCCGGGCTTCAGTGTAGCGCATGGCGGCGGCATTATCGCCGTCGATGTTGCCGAAATTGCCTTGGCCATCGACCAGCGGGTAGCGCAGCGCAAAATCCTGGGCGAGCCGGACGAGCGCATCATAGACCGACTGGTCACCATGCGGGTGGTATTTGCCGATGACATCGCCGACGACGCGGGCGCATTTCTTGTAGCCTTGGCTTGGATCGAGTTTGAGTAGCCGCATCGCCCACAGCAGGCGTCGGTGGACGGGCTTCAACCCGTCGCGCAGGTCGGGCAGCGAGCGCGCCGTGATGGTCGACAGCGCATAGACGAGGTAGCGATCGCCCAGCGCGGTATCGAAGGGCGTATCGAGAATACGGTCGGTTTCGGGCGGTTCAGCAGTTATCTTGGCCATGCTGCGGGATAGCGCGGGGGGGCGGGCGCGTCCAGCAATGCCGGATCACGCCGTCGGTAGCCGCGCCATGAAGCGGTCGCGCGCCGGCCAGATGTCGCGCTCGCCGAGCACGTCGCGGCGCAGGAACCAGCCGGTCAGTTTCAGCCCGTCACGGATAGCGGCGGCATCGGCGGGTAAATCACCAATCAGGAAGCCGGGCAGGGGTAGCAGGCGCGCTGCCCAGGGCAGTCCGGCGCCGCGCGATACCGCCTGCGCCGATTTAGGCGAGACATAGGCGAGATCGGTGGTGGCGCCGGTGGCGGCGCAACTGCCGAGATCAAGCCCGAAACCCAGCTCGGCGAGCAGGCGGTGTTCGTAGCGGACAATGCCTTCGCCGAGCGGCAAGGGGCCGGCACCAGCCGCAATGCCGGCGGTTAGCGCATCAAGGGCTGTGTAGAGTGACGGGTGGGGGACGCCTTCCGTCAGTGTGGTTGCGGTCAGCGCAGTCAGCCAGTCAAGCGCTGCCAGCGCGGCACCGCTGCTGGCCAGCGCCGCCCGGGCCGCCGTCAGTTCCACCGTCGCAGCGGCCAACTGGCTGTCGGTGCGGGCATCGAGCCGCAGCTCGACGCCATTGCCGGGCTGCAGCGCCGGCCGCAGCCGCCGCGAGCGCGCGCCGCGGACATAGGCGGCAACAAGGCCATGATCGGGGGTCAGGAAACGCACGACAGCGCCATGTTCGCCATGGGGCAGCAGCGCGCAGACAAGAGCTGGCGAAATAAAGTGCACGCTCGTCATGTTAGCGTCGCCGACAGGGTAAAGCGACTGCCATGCTGTGGCGTTGCGCATGCTGCCGTCGCGGCCTCCTTGCCGGGCTTGCCGAGCCGACTTGGCAAGCCGGATGCCCGCTGCATGGGCTCGCCATGCGGTGACGATGCCGGAGCAGGCAATCCCCGGCGCCCTGCGGCTATGTGCCCCGGCTTCAATCGACCCAGTCGAGGCCCGAGTCGCGGTATACGGCGCGATCTTCGGTCCAATCGTCCTTTACCTTGACGTGCAGGAACAGGTGAACCTTCTTGCCGGTGAGCTCGGCGATCCCGGCCCGGGCGAGGCTGCCGATTTCCTTCAGCCGCTGGCCACCCTTGCCGAGCACGATGGCGCGCTGCGTATCGCGTTCCACCAGGATCTGTTGATGGATGGCGATGCTGCCGTCGCGCCGTTCTTCCCATTTTTCGGTTTCTACCGCGCTGGCATAGGGCAGTTCGGCGTGGAGTTGGTGATATAGCTGCTCGCGGGTGATCTCGGCCGCCATTAGCCGGGTCGTGGCGTCGGTCAGCTGGTCTTCGGGAAAATGCCATGGCCCCGGCGGCATTCGGGCCGCCAGCGCGCTCTTGAGCTCGGCGATACCGTCGCCGGTGCCGGCAGATACAAACCAGGTGTCGTCAAAGGCGGCAAAGGCATTGGCATGGGCGGCGAGTTCGAGCAGCCGCGTCTTGGCGGTGATATCAACCTTGTTGAGCACCAGCAGCTTCGGCTCGGGCCGGTTGGCCAGGCTTTCGAGGATCGCGGTCGCATCATCGCGAAAGCCGGTCTTGGCATCGACGACGAAGGCGATCAGGTCGGCCCCCTCTGCCCCCTCCCAGGCCGCGCGCACCATCGCCCGATCGAGCCGGCGGCGCGGTGCGAAGATGCCCGGCGTGTCGATGAGCAGCAATTGCGCCGACCCATCGGTGGCGATGCCGATCAGCCGGGTGCGCGTAGTTTGTACCTTGGCCGAAACGATGGCGACTTTTTGTCCGACCAGCGCGTTGACCAGAGTTGATTTGCCAGCGTTGGGGGCGCCGACGATTGCGATGGAACCGCAGCTCCGGGGGGTGTCTTCGGTCATTTTGGTGCCTTTGCGAGCAACTTGCTCAAGAGATTGGTGGCAGCCGCCTTTTCGGCTTCCTGCTTGTTGGCGCCGTCGCCGCGCGCCGGTTCCTCGCCGCGCACCAGCACTTCGATGGTGAAGCGCGGCGCATGGTCGGGCCCCTGCCGGTCGATCACCGCATAGACCGGCATGCCGGCGCGGCGTTTCAGCGCCCATTCCTGCAGCCGCGACTTGGGATCGGCGAGCAGCCGTGGCCCGCGTTCGAGCAGCCGGGCCCATTCGCGCCGCACAAAGGCTTCGGCAGCGGGCCAGCCGGCATCGAGGTAAAGTGCTGCAACCAGCGCTTCGGCGACATCGCCGAGCACATTGTCAGAATGGTGCAGGCCCTTGGCGCGGGCGCTGTTTTCCATGATGATCTGTTCGGGAATGCCGAGGGCACGTGCCACTTCGGCATTGGCCGGCCCTTCGACCAGCGCGTGCAGCCGCGCCGTCAACTTGCCTTCGGGTTCGTCATGATCGGCAAACAGCCATGTCGCCACGGCGCAACCCAGCACCCGATCCCCCAGGAATTCGAGCCGTTGATAGCTGTTAGCGCCTTGTGCCGAACTGCTGTGCGTCAAAGCGCGACGCACCAGCCGGATATCGGCGAAGTCATGCCCAAGTTTTTGGCGCGCCCAGGCCGCGAGATCGGCATCACTCGGGGTCACAACCGGGTCCCGATGCGATCGGGACGCAGCGCCGGCTCCCAGCTACCGGGCTTCGATAGCCGTGCCGAGGGAGCCAGCGAAAAGAAAATACGGTCAGCGCGGCCGATGATGTTGCCGATCGGCACCAGTCCGACGCCGCCTTCTGCCGCCGAAAAGCGGCTGTCGGCACTGTCGTCGCGATTGTCGCCGAGCACATAGACATGTCCTGAAGGCACGGTGACCAGTTCGGTCGTGTCGTGCACATCACCCGGCATCTGGTCGATAACGGTATAGCTTTTGCCAGTATCGAGTGTTTCGATGAAGGCCGGGTAGCGGCAGATGACGCTGCCGCCAGCATCAAAGGTGCGGAAATCGGGGCGAGCCGGCCCGGAAACACAGCCTTCTCCTACTGCCGGTACGATGACATCGGCGCGGCGCTGCTTGCCGATCGGCCGGCCGTTGAGGATGACGCCGCCGTCCTGCATGGCGACGCGGTCACCGGGCAGGCCGATAACACGCTTGATGAAATCGGTGCGATTGTCGCGCGGTGTCTTGAAGACGATGATATCGCCGCGCGCCGGCAGGTCTGCACTGCCGCGGCCTTGGAACAAGGGTAGGCCGAAGGGAACGGAATAGCGCCCGTAGCCATAAGGCCATTTCGCCACGAACAGATAATCGCCGACCAGCAACTGCGGCAGCATCGACGGCGACGGGATGCTGAAGGGTTCATAGACCAGCGCGCGTAGCCCGATTGCCAGCAATGCCGCCGTTCCCACCAGCCGTACGACCGTGCCGAGTGCGGCCTTTTGTGTCGTCGCCCGCGCAAGATGTGCGGTGCGGGTGTCTGGACTGAAGGGATCGGGTGTTGTCATGCCTGATGCGGCGTGGCGCGGGCCGGGCGCGCGGTCAAGCATCAACTGCATTCGGGCGCAGTGCCGTGCATCGTCGCCGGGATTTGCATCATGCCGGCACATCCTGACTTTCGCCGGTCACGGCTTTGCGGCAGGGTGCCAGAATGACCATCGATGCCCGCCTGACGGCGCTTGCCGCCGCCCTTCCGCCTATTGCCAGCCTGTTCGACGCCGAACCCGGCCGGCTCGCCGCGCTCAGTTTCGATGTGGCGGGTGTGCATTTCGATTTCGCCAAATTGTCGGTGAGTGCCGATGTGTTCGCGGCGCTGCACGATCTTGCCGTCGAGACCGGGGTCGCCGGTTGGCGGACCAAGCTGTTTGACGGGGCCATCGTCAATCCCAGCGAGCGCCGCGCTGCCACCCATGTCGCCGAGCGCGGCATGGGCAACGCCGTCGACAATGCCGCCGCCGCCGCCGGACAGGACGCCATTCGTGCCATGGTCGAGGCGCTTCGCAGCGAGGATGTCAAAGATGTCATTCATATCGGCATCGGTGGATCGGCATTGGGACCGGCGCTGCTTGTCGATGCGCTTGGGCGCGACGGTGATGGTCCCGCCATCCATATCGTCGCCAATATCGATGGCGAGGCACTGGCCCGGGCGCTGGCAGTGTGCGACCCGCGGCGTACGCGCATCATCATCGTATCAAAAACCTTTGGCACCACCGAGACAATGACCAACGCCGACACGGCGCTGGCCTGGCTGGCGGCGGCCGGTGTCGCCGATCCGCGCGGATGCTGCATCGCGGTGACCGCTGCCCCAGCCAAGGCGCAGGCTTGGGGCGCCGGTGCGGTACTGCCTTTTGCCGAAACGGTGGGCGGGCGCTATTCGCTCTGGTCTGCCGTTGGTCTGCCGCTGGCATTGCGCTGCGGCTGGGCGGTATGGGCGGCACTTCATGCCGGCGCGGCTGCCATGGATGCGCATTTCCGTGACGCGCCAGCAGCGGCGAACGTGCCCTTGCTTGCCGGTTTGTGCGATGTCTGGGCGGCGCGCTACCAGCGCCAAGCCGTGCGCGGCGTCTTTGCCTATGACGAACGCCTGCGCCTGTTGCCGGCGTTTCTCCAGCAGCTCGAGATGGAGAGCAATGGCAAGCGCGTTACCCGCGATGGCAGCCCTGTCTCCGGCCCGACCGCGGCGGTTACTTGGGGCGGCACTGGCACCGATGCCCAGCATGCGGTATTCCAGTTGCTTCACCAGGGCACGGTGGTCGGTCCGGTGGAATTCGTTGCGGTAAAAACGCCGGGCCATGACCTGCCGCCAACCCATCAGCGCCAGTTGCTCGCCAATTGTTTTGCCCAGGGCGCCGCGTTGATGCGCGGGCGCAGCTATCCCGAGGCGCTTGAGATCTGCAACGGCGATCCGTCGCTGGCGGCCGCCAAGACCTTTCCCGGCAATCGCCCGTCGGCCACGTTGTTGCTCGACCGGCTCGATGCCACGACGCTGGGGGCGCTGCTGGCTTTTTACGAGCACCGCACCTTCGTGGCGGCGGTGGCGATGGAGATCAACCCGTTCGACCAGATGGGTGTTGAACTCGGCAAGGAAATGGCGACCGCGGTACTCGCGGGCGGTGACACGGGGTTCGATGCGTCGACGGCCGCGCTGATGCGCAAGGCTCTGGGATAGGCGGTACTACGCCATCCGTTTCCATATGCCGGCAATCAGCGCCTCGGCGGGCTGATAGCTTTTCTTGTACGACATGCGGTCGCAATCATCGATCCAATAGCCCAGATATACATAGGGCATCCCGGCGTCGCCGGCGCGGATGATGTGATCGAGAATGATGAAGCTGCCCAGCCCGCGCCGGGTCACGCTGTCGGGTTCGTAGAAACTGTAGATCATCGACAGGCCATCCGATTGCTTGTCGGTCAGGCAGCAGCCGACCAGCCTGCCGGGCTGGCCATCGCTCGAGGGCTCGCGATATTCGACGACAACGGTATCGACCGGGGTTTGTTCGACCATGTCGGCATAATCATGCGCGTCCATCGCCGCCATGCCACCTTGCGGGTGGCGCACGGCGAGGTAGCGGCGCAAAAGCGACCATTGTTCGGCGGTGGCCCAGGGCTCGCATGCTGAAACTTCCAGATCGGCGTGGCGGCGCAGTAGTTTTTTCTGGCTTGCCGTCGGCGCGAACATCGGCGCCATCACCCGCATAGACACACAGGCCTGGCAGAAATCGCAGCTCGGGCGGTAGACGACATTCTGGCTACGGCGAAAACCGATGCGGCCGAGCGCCTCGCTCATCTCCATCGCGCTGCCACCCTTCAGTTCGGCGAACACCTTGCGTTCGGTGCGGCC
>CAJAHV010000203.1 GCA_903939555.1 uncultured Alphaproteobacteria bacterium
CGCCATTCCCACGGCCTCGCCGGCAATTTCCGCCAGCACCGCTTCGGCGAGCGGCCGGTCGCCGAACAGCGCCTCGTGCAGATCGGCCTCGCTCGCCTTTACGGCGTCGGGTTCGCGTTCATAGACGGCCAGTTCGACGATCAACTGGCGGATGACGGCAATATCGGCGGGGGTGGCAGGGCGGATCATGCCACATCCAGCCGCGCGAGCCGCTCGAACACCGCGCGCACGTCGGCGGCGGGCAGGTTCAGCGGCGCCCCGCGTTCGACCTCGGCGGCGCTCCATGCCCAGCTTGGCGCCACGTCATCGCGCATCGTCCAGGTCGGAAACAGCCGCGCCTCCGTCTCGATCTCGCTCAACCGGGCGACGGCCAGATGGCGATTATCGACCGCGATCCGGGCGAAGGTGGTGGCGACCGCCGCTGCCGGCCCCTCCAGCAACTGGATATAGATATCGCCCCGCGCGATCAGCGCCCCTGTCAACCCGTCGCGGGCATTGTTGCGGCGCGCCTGCAACAGGATGCCACCCAGCATGGCGTCGTCAAAGCCGAACGGCTGCGAACAATAGATGAGCTGCGTGATCGCCATTGTCTTTCCCCCGGCCGTCTGTCGCGACTATGGCCGCAGCGCCGCCCGAAGCAAGTGGCGCACGCGGCAAGCCCCCCTCACGCCGCTGCAATTGCCTCGGCAGCGGCCTTCGCCGCTTCCAGTTCCGCTGCCTTTTTCTCGACGAGCATGACGATGTGATCGACCATCTTTTCGCTTTCGATCACATGGTCGGTCACCCCCGACAGAAACACCATGTGGCGGCCATTGCCCCCGCCGGTCAGCCCGATATCGGTTTCGCGCGCTTCGCCCGGGCCGTTGACGACGCAGCCGAGCACCGACAGCGACAAGGGCGTGGTGATATGCGCCAGCCGGGTTTCGAGCGTTTCGACCGTCTTGACGACATCAAAGCCCTGCCGCGCGCACGACGGGCACGACACCACCCGCACGCCGCGCGCCCGGATGCCGAGTGATTTCAGGATGTGATAGCCAACCTTCACTTCTTCGACCGGATCGGCGGAAAGCGACACGCGGATCGTATCCCCCACCCCGGCCCACAACAGCATGCCGAGCCCGATCGAGGACTTCACCGTGCCGCCCTGCAAGCCGCCGGCTTCGGTTATACCAAGGTGCAGCGGATAATCGCAGACATCGGCAAGGCCGTTGTACGCTGCCACGGCGAGGAACACGTCCGACGCTTTCACGCTGATCTTGAAATTGTGGAAATCCTCGTCCTGGAGCATCTTCATATGCTCGAGCGCGCTTTCGACCAGCGCCTCGGGGCATGGCTCGCCATATTTTTCGAGCAGGTGCTTCTCCAGCGACCCGGCGTTGACGCCGATGCGGATGGCACAGCCGTTGGCCTTGGCGGCATTGACCACTTCGCGCACCCGCGCCTGTGATCCGATATTGCCCGGGTTGATGCGCAGGCAGGCGGCACCGGCATCGGCGGCCTCCAGCCCGCGCTTGTAGTGGAAATGAATGTCGGCAACGATCGGCACCTTGACCCCGCGCACGATGGTCTTCAGCGCCGCGGTCGATTCTACATCGGGGCACGACACGCGCATGATATCGGCGCCAACCTCCTCGCACTGGCGGATCTGTTCGATCGTCGCCTTGGCATCGGAGGTCAGCGTGTTGGTCATCGATTGCACGGCGATCGGCGCGTCGCCGCCAACCGGCACCTTGCCGACCATGATCTGCCGGGATTTGCGGCGGGTGATGTCACGCCACGGACGAACGCTCATGCCAGGCTCCTGAAGTACATGGCCGGTGTATAACCATTCGCTCGGGTGCGTCCAAGCATGATCGCCAGTGCCAGTGTCAGAGACAGCCTCTGTCACCCACTCGGCCTCGCGACCCGGGGCGCAAAGCCGGCATCAACCATCAACCCGCAACCGCCAACCAAGGCACTCGGGCAGCCACCCGGGCAGGCACCCGCCGGGCGATGACGGCCTTGTCATACGCGGCCTTGTCAAACGCGGTCAAAAAAGGAACGGCAGATTCATTTTCAATCTCCGACCCTGTGCCGGAACCCGCCAACTGGGCGATGATGATCGCCGGTTTCGGCCTGATCGGCGCCACCCAGCGCCGCCGTCGCCTGTCAGCGCGCAGCGTCGCGGCCTGAGGCATGCACAGCGCCGGGCACAGGCCCGGCGCTGGCAAGTTGCAGGGGTGCATTGTGCCGCGACCCTGACTATGGTCACGCCATGCTGACAATTCACGCCGCCACCGTCATCCTGTTGCGCGACAGCGGCAGCGGGCCCGAAATCCTGATGGTCGAGCGCGGCGAACAACTCGCCTTTGCCGGCGGCGCGCTTGTATTTCCGGGCGGCCGCGTCGACCCAGCCGATGTCGTCACCGCGCGCAACCCGGCGCTGGCCACTGGTTTCGCCGCGCTCGACGACCGCGATGCCGCCGCCCGCATTGCCTGCGCCCGCGAAGCCCTGGAAGAAACCGGCGTGTTGTTGACCGTTGGCGATGCGCCCGATCCGGTGGCGCTGGCCCGTGACCGCGCCCGGCTCGCTGCCGGCCCCGACAGCGACGAAGCCAGCAGCTTTGCCGCCATGCTCGCCGCGCTGCGCCACAAGGTCGATGCGGCGCGCTTCCTGCCCTTCGCGCGCTGGGAACCGCCGGCCGCCGCCCCGATCAAGCGCCGCTTCGATACCGATTTCTATCTTGCCGATGCCGGTAACGCCGCCAGCGCCGCGATTTCACCCGATGGCCATGAAGCCGTCGCCATCCGCTGGACCACCGCCGCCGCCGTGCTCACCGCCGAAGCGCAGGGCCGCGCCGCGCTGGTTTTCCCGACCAAGTGCAACCTGCAACGGCTGGCGCAATATGACAGCGTCGCAGCGATTTTTGCCGGTGCGGCGGCGCGCCCTGCGCCCTTCATCCAACCCGAAATCGTCGCACGCGACGGCCGCATGTGGATCACCATTCCCGATGGCTGCGACTATCCGGTACTGGGCGAACCGATCGAAGCGGTTCGCCGCGAATAGCTATTTCGCCAGCAGTTTGCGGCGAAAATCGCGCACCGCATGAAACGCCCCATAAGCAATGATCGCACCGAGAAACCCCCACACCCACAACGGGATGCCGCGACCGGCAATGGCCAGATACAGATAGGCCGATACAAAGCACAGCCCGGCCGCCATGACCGGCAATACCGCGCCCTGCCGGTTGCGCAGCCGCCGGATCGCCAGCCCGGTGAACAACAGGAAAAACGGAATGGCGCCAACATAAATGGCGCCAAAGATCACCGGGTTGACCCCATATTGCGCCCCCAGCCCCATCACCCAGACATAGGCATCTGCCAGCAATGCCATCATGCCGCCCCCCGGCCCGATACCGGGACATCAGCCAGACCGGCCAACAAAGCCGCCGCATTGCCGCGCAGGCGAACCGAAAACCGAATATCCAAGACCAACACCATCATTACCGAACAACAACTCTCCTATACGGCTTTTTACCCGTTCGCCACGCGCCAGCGAGGGAATATCCCGGTGATTGCGTAGTCACATCGGGTCTGCCAAAGTTTGCAGACACAATAGGGGTTAATTCGATGCGCCTGATCATCATCGCCATTTTGGCCGCAACCGCCGCCAGCGCCCAGCCGGCACCACCCACCGATGCCGCCGGCATGGCCGATGCTCGCGCCAAGATGCTGGCTGCCGACGCCAACCAGGATGGCAAATGGGACAAGGCGGAATGGATCGCCGCCGGCCGCCGCGAAATGGGCTTTGTCTTCATGGATGGCGACAAGGATGGTTTTGTCACGCCCGCCGAATTGAAATCCGGCATGGACAAGATGCAGGCGATGCGCGGCAGCAACTGACCGGCGCCAAGTTTTTGTGTTCCTGAGTATTTGTTATCCGGTGTATTTGTTGCTCGGCTTTTGTTTTCCACCATTCGCAGTTGCCACCGGCAGGAACCGGTCGCACCACAACAGGAGCAACATCATGCGCAAGATCATGCTGGCGACGCTGGCCGTCGCCATAGCCAGCACCGGGATCACCAGCGCCGCGAGCGCCCGCAAGGTAAGGCCGGTCGTCGCCGCCGTGGCGACCAAGGTCGTACCGATATTCAGGGCCGCCGACACCGACAGCAGCAAGACGCTGAACAAGACAGAATTCAGCGCCGCCGGCGGCAATACCGATAATTTCGGGCTGATCGACGCCAACAACAATGGCGAACTCGGCTTTTTCGAACTGCTGCGCGCCGCCCTGGCACGCTTCATGGCGGGCCGTGGCTGAGCTTCGGCCAGCGTCGCACCGAAAACAAAAAAATGCCGCTGTTCCTGATCGGGAACAGCGGCATTTTTATTGCGTCAGTGCCTAGAGGTCGGCGCTCAACTGCTTGATATCCTTGTTGAGAATCCGGTCATTGTCCGAATAATCAACCGGGCAGTCGATAAGGTGCACGCCCGGTGTCGACAGGCAATGCTGCAACAGACCCGGGAACATTTCGGCGCTGGTGACACGATGGCCAAGCGCGCCATAGCTTTCGGCATATTTGACGAAATCGGGGTTGTCGTAGGTCAGGCCCCAATCCTTGAAGCCCATGTTCGCCTGCTTCCAGCGGATCATACCATAGCTGTTGTCGTTGAGGATCAGCACGGTGATGTTGAGCTTGAGGCGAACAGCGGTTTCCATTTCCTGGCTGTTCATCATGAAGCCGCCATCGCCGCAGATCGCCATGACCTTGCGATCGGGATAGACCATGTTCGATGCCATGGCGCTAGGCAGCCCGGCACCCATGGTGGCGAGCGCATTGTCGAGCAGCACGGTATTGGCCTGGTGCGCGGTGTAGTTGCGCGCGAACCAGATCTTGTACACGCCATTGTCGAGCGCGATGATGCCATCGCTCGGCATTGCCTTGCGGACCTGATCGACCAGATATTGCGGGTAGAGCGGGCAGCGCATGTCGTCGATGGCGGCATCACGATGCGCGACTTCGGCAGCGCGGGCCGCCAGCATGCTGGCAAAATCCCAGCGCCCCTGCGCCATGATCTCTTCCTTGATCTGCCACACAGCGTTGGCAATATCACCGATGATTTCAATCTGCGGGAAATAGACCGGATCAACTTCAGCCGACTTGTTCGAGACATGGATGACCGTGGCGCCGCCGGTGTTCATGAAGAACGGCGGTTTTTCAATGACATCATGGCCGATGTTGATGATCACATCAGCCTTGCGAATGGCCGCATGGACGAAATCGCCAGACGACAGCGCGGCGCAGCCCAGGAACAGCGGATGGCGTTCATCGATGACACCCTTGCCGAGCTGGGTGGTCAGGAACGGAATGCCGGTCTTGTCGAGAAGCTGGTTGAGCATCCGCGACGTCAACGTGCGGTTGGCACCGGCGCCGACAACGATGATCGGCGCCTTGGCGGCTTCGATTACCCTTACTGCTTCCTTGATTGCCTTGGGATCTGGCACCGGCCGCCGCACATAGCTTGGCAGGATCGGCGTAGCGTCGGTCGGATCATGGGCGATATCCTCGGGCAGTTCGAGGTGGGTCGCGCCGGGCTTTTCTTCCTGCGCCAGGCGGAAGGCTTCGCGGGTGCGCGCCGGGATATTGTCGGCGCTGGCGAGCTGATGGGTATATTTGGTGATCGGGCGCATCATGTCGACAACGTCGAGGATCTGGAAACGACCCTGCTTCGACTTCTTGATCGGCTTTTGACCGGTGATCATCAGCATCGGCATGCCGCCGAGAAAGGCATAGGCCGCCGCAGTGACGAAATTGGTGGCACCAGGCCCAAGCGTCGCGACGCACACGCCCGCCTTGCCGGTATGCCGGCCATAGGTTGCGGCCATGAAGCCGGCGCCCTGTTCGTGGCGGGTGAGGATCAGCTTGATCTTCGTCGAGCGCGACAGTGAATCAAGAAAATCGAGATTTTCTTCGCCCGGTACGCCGAAAACATATTCGCAGCCTTCGGCTTCCAGGCATTGCACCAGCAGGTCGGATGCTTTGGTCATTTCAGTTATTCCTTCTCAATCCCGAATTATTGCTTGGCTGCGTCAAGCCGGCCCATGGTGCAGCCCCGGGGGGCGATGCCATCATGGATGGTGGCGGTCATTCCCGGGCCAAAATGCCATTTGGCATGGTGAAACCCCAGATCAGGTTTTTCGCCGGTTCCACCAGAATCTTAGTCCTGGCGAGAACCACCGGCAGCCATTGCGAGAGCTTCCACCAGCGGTTCAGCCGGACACCGATGATGAACAGCACGAGGGGACCATCGGTTTCGGCACAAACGCGCCGATCGATGATCCCCGTCATGATACTGCCCCCCGGGTCGGCCCCCGTGCTTACACGACCCCGTAGGCGAGCATGGCGTCGGCGACCTTCTTGAAGCCGGCGATGTTGGCACCCTTCACATAGTCGATATAGCCATTGCCGTCGGAGCCATATTCGGCGCAGCTGGCATGGATACCCTTCATGATGTCGAGCAGCATTTCCTGCAGATCGGCTTCCTTCCACGAAATGCGCGCCGAATTCTGGCTCATTTCAAGGCCCGAAACGGCAACGCCGCCGGCGTTCGATGCCTTGCCCGGCGCATAGAGGATCTTTGCCGCCTTGAAGATGTGCACGCCTTCAAGGTTGGTCGGCATGTTGGCGCCTTCCGATACCGCCATGCAGCCATTGGCGAGCAAGGTCTTGGCGTCATTGCCGTCAAGCTCGTTCTGGGTAGCGCAGGGCAGCGCCACGTCGCAGGCGACGCCCCAGGGACGAGCACCACCGCCGGTGAAGCTCGCGCCCTTGAATTCCTTCACATATTCGGAAATACGGCCGCGCTTGACGTTCTTGAGGTTCTTGACCCAGTCGATCTTTTCCTGGGTGATGCCGTCGGGATCATGGATGAAGCCTTCGGAATCGCTGAGCGTCAGCACCGTACCGCCAAGCTGGACGATCTTTTCAGCAGCGTGGGTGGCGACATTGCCCGAACCCGAAATCACGGCGCGCTTGCCTTCGACTTCCAGGCCCTTGGTGCGCAGCATGTTCTGCAGGAAGTAGACGGCGCCATAGCCGGTTGCTTCGGTGCGGATCAGCGAGCCACCCCATTCGAGACCCTTGCCGGTCAACACGCCGGTGAACTGGTTGGTGATGCGCTTGTACTGGCCGAACATATAGCCAATTTCGCGGCCGCCAACGCCGATATCGCCGGCCGGCACGTCGACATCGGCACCGATGTGACGATAAAGTTCGGTCATGAAGCTCTGGCAGAAGCGCATGACTTCATTGGCGCTCTTGCCCTTGGGGTTGAAGTTCGAGCCGCCCTTGCCGCCGCCCATCGGCAGGCCAGTCAGCGCGTTCTTGAAGGTCTGTTCAAAGGCGAGGAACTTCAGAACGCTTTCGGTCACCGACGGGTGGAAACGGATGCCGCCCTTGTAAGGCCCGATGGCGTTGTTGTTCTGCACGCGCCAGCCGCGCTGGACGCGGATGTTGCCCTTGTCGTCTTCCCAGCAAACACGGAACGAAATGACGCGGTCGGGTTCGGCAATGCGGCGCAGGATCTGCGCTTCATGGTATTTTTCCTTGCCGCGCATGAATTCGAAGATGTCCTCGGCAACTTCAGTCACCGCCTGTACGAATTCTGGCTGGCCAGGATTACGCTTCTTCACCCCATCGATAAAGCTCGGCAAGTCCACGTGCTCGCTTGACGTCATTATCATTTTTCCTTAATTATTTATATGTTGGAACCAAATCGTCGCGAATCGGTTACGACCCATAGACTGTGTGAGAATCGTTCGCGAAAGAAAAGCGACGTTCAACGAGTCTATTATGAAATAATTTTAATGATACTGCAAGAGCATGCCCGGCCAGCGTCGCCAAGCTCTGCTGCCCGCCGCGCTGTAAAACAAAATGGCTGCACTGAGCATTATCGGCAGGGGAGCAAGTATTTGGCAACACGCCATATAGCCGCTGCCGCGACTACCGCCGCCGGCCTTTCATTAAGCGACAGCAAGCGACACGGCTTTGCCATGCACCACCGTGCTGCGGACACGCGCTTTGCCGTTCCGGGCAATGCGCAATGGCGCCGGAGAAACTGGGCACCGTGTCAAATCTGTGCGCAACACGATCCGGCGCATCCGTGCCGATGATCAAGCCGCCGGGCTGTTGACCGGCCGCTATCCCGCCATCGACCGGCATGACGTGGCGGCACTGCGCCAGATCGTTGCCAATGATCGCGCGTTATTCGACGCCGAGCAGTTCGACATCGAAAATCAGCGTCGCTCCCGGCGGAATATCGTCCCCGGCACCGCGCATGCCATAGCCGGCTTCGGACGGGATGATCAGCGTGCGCTTGCCGCCGACCTTCATGCCGGCAAAGCCTTCGTCCCAGCCCTGGATGACATCGCCGGCGCCGAGCACAAAGCCGAAGGGCTGTCCGCGATCACGCGACGAATCGAACTTCTTGCCACGGCCACCATCGCTGTACAGCCAGCCGGTGTAGTGAACCGAGATATACCGGCCGGGCTGGGCTTCGGTACCGGTGCCGATGGTGCTATCGGTGGCACGGGTGCCGCCGGGCAGGACGATAGCTGCACCCGGCGGCGTCTGCGCCGACGCCGCACCGGCCGGTAGCGCAACCGCAATAAGCGTTGCGGCCATCAGTGTTGCAGAACGGGCATATTTGGCAAGGAACACGACGATACTCCTGAAGCTGTTCAGCCGTGCTTTAGGTCGCGAACGCCTGAAGGGCCAGTGTCGAGATGCAGGGCCTGGGTTTTCCGGCAGTCGCGGTGAATGCGTGATGCCAATTCCGCCCACGCTGGTCTGACCAATGCCAGACCGGCAACGAAGTCTATGACATCAGGGAGGTGGTGGGCCCAGCGGGATTTGAACCCGCGACCTAGCGCTTAAAAGGCGCGCGCTCTACCGATTGAGCTATGGGCCCCAACTCCATTGCAGGTTTACCCCGCAGGCGTCTGGCCCGGCGCTTTAGGACGCATTACGCGGGCGCGCAACTGCCTGACCGACAATCCGCTGTGCGGGTGGCGCCAATCGGGGGCAATATCGACCAGCGGATCGAGCACGAAGCGACGATCAGCCACATGCGCATGCGGGACCAGCAGCGTCTTTTGCCGAACAACCTGGCGCCCGGCACCGATGATATCGAGATCGAGCACCCGGTCACCCCAACGCTTCCCGCCGCGCCGGCCAAAACCGCGCTCGATTGTCTTGATGATGCGCAACACATCGGGCAACGGCCGCGCGCTCGTCACCGCCGCCACGGCATTGGCAAAGCGCCGCCCACCCGGCCCCAGCGGCGCCGTGCTGCGGATGCGCGACACTGCCGCCACTGGCAGGCCCGCCGCCGCCAGCGCCGCCACCGCTGCCCGCACCACGCCCTCTGGCCGGCC
>CAJAHV010000204.1 GCA_903939555.1 uncultured Alphaproteobacteria bacterium
ATCACCTCGGCATCGGTCGCCGCTGCCTTGCGCGACAGATCGAGGCTGTCGCCGACGAAATCGGCGATGTCCTGGATGTCGGGGTCCTGATAATAATGCGCCAAAATCACGGCGTTGCGGTCACGCCGGAGGCGCTTGATCTCGGCTTTGAGGTCGAGCGCCGGGATGCCGAGGCCACCGAGCGGGTTGAGGCGTGCGTCCATGTCGAAATTCCTTACGCAACAAGCTGCCAGCCGGCGTTGGTGGGCGTGGCCCGGCCTTGCGCCTGCAAATCGATGAGATGCGCCAGCACCGAGCGTTCGGCGGCGGGGTGCAGGCGTTTGTCGACCATCGCGTACATCATCGCGACCATCGCCGGAATCGCGGTGGTCCCTTCGCCGAGCAGCCGCACGATCTGGTTTTCGCGCTGCTTGCGGTGGGTGATCAGCCCGCGCACGAAACGCTGCGGCTCGGTCACCGGCTCGCCGTGCGTCGGGTGGTAGATCGCGTCGTCGCGGTCGAGCAGCTTGCGCAGCGACGCCATATAGGCCGCCATGTCCCCATCGGGCGGCGCCACCACGGTCGTCGACCAGCCCATGACATGATCGCCGCTGAACAGCGCCTTTTCCTCGGCCAGCGCAAAGCACAGATGGTTGGAGGTGTGTCCCGGCGTCGCCACGGCGGTCAGCGTCCAGCCCGGCCCGGCCACGCTGTCGCCATCGGCCAGCACCGCATCGGGCGCATAGGTCGCATCAAAGCCGGCATCGGCGCGCGGGCCATCGTCCGACAGCACCAGCGGCGCACAGCCGACAATCATCGCGCCGGTCGCTGCCTGCAGCGCCGGGGCGGCCGGGCTATGGTCCATATGGGTGTGGGTGATGACAATATGGCTGACCGTCTCCCCTGCCAACGTGGCGATCAGCGCGGCGATATGGTCGGGATCATCGGGGCCGGGGTCGATCACCGCCACCGTGCCGTGGCCGACGACAAAAGTGCCGGTGCCGGTGTACGAAAAGGCCGACGGATTGGGCGCCAGCAGCCGCCGCACCAAAGGCGAACGGGCGACCAGCTTGCCATAGGCCTGAGCATCGGGGTGGGCATCGGGGTGGGCAGACAGGTCCATGATGCTGATGTGGCATTGCCCGGCGGGCTTGTGAAGGGCGGCGGCGTTGCCTGACCCCGCGCAAGCGTTGCGGGCCAGCCCCAAAACTCTTACGCACGGCCCTGACAAGGCAAGGATCCACACCATGCACCATGACATCATCATCGTCGGCGCCGGGCATGGCGGCGCACAGGCAGCGGTGCAGTTGCGGCAATCAGGCTTTGGCGGCAGCATCGCGGTGATCGGCGAAGAACCCGAAATCCCCTATGAACGCCCGCCGCTGTCCAAAGATTTCCTCGCCGGCGAGAAGGAATTCGAGCGCATGCTGATTCGCCCCGCCGGCTTTTGGGCCGATCGCGGCATCACCATGCTGACCAGCACCAAGGTCACCGCCGTCGATGCCGAAGCGCACACGCTGACCACCGCGGCGGGGGATAGCATCGGCTATGGCACGCTGATCTGGGCCACCGGCGGGGCGCCGCGTGCGCTGACCTGCCCCGGCCATGATCTTGCCGGCATCCACGCCATCCGCACCCGTGCCGATGTCGAAGCCTTGAAGGCCGAACTGCCGGCGGCGCAGCGCATCGCCATCGTCGGCGGCGGCTATATCGGGCTGGAAGCCGCCGCTGTGCTGTCGAAAATGGCCAAGCAGGTCACCGTCCTCGAAGCCATGGACCGGGTGCTGGCGCGCGTCGCCGGCCCGGCGCTTTCGGCCTTTTACCAAGCCGAACACCGCGCCCATGGCGTCACCATCCGCACCGGCGAGCAGGTGACGGCGGTTACCGGCCAGGCTGGCCGCGCCACCGGGGTGACGCTGGCCAGCGGCGAAACCATCGCTGCCGATCTCGTCATCGTCGGCATCGGCATCATCCCCGCCGTCGCACCGCTGCTCGCCGCCGGCGCAACGGGCGGCAATGGCGTCGATGTCGATGAATTCTGCCGCACATCGTTGCCCGATGTCTTTGCCATCGGCGATTGTGCCGCGCACCATAATGCCTTTGCCGGCGATGCACTCATCCGGCTCGAATCGGTGCAGAACGCCAATGACATGGCGACGACGGTGGCGAAATTGCTCACCGGCACGGCGAAACCCTATCATGCGGTGCCGTGGTTCTGGTCGAACCAATATGATTTGCGCCTGCAGACCGTCGGCCTGTCGACCGGCTATGACGCGGTCGTCCAGCGCGGCGACCCGGGGCTGCGCGCCTTCAGCCTGGTCTATCTCAAGGCCGGGCGCGTCATCGCACTCGATTGCGTCAACAGCGTGCGCGACTATGTCCAGGGCAAGGCGCTGGTCGAACATGGCGTCAGCGTTGCGCCGGCGCTGCTCGCCGATGCCGAAGTGCCGTTGAAGGCGCACCACCCCGCCTGACACTTTGCGCCATTCCCATGCGCCCCGCCCTGGTCTAGCTTGCCGTAAACGTAAACTCGGGGAGACGACCGGTGGCAGACACTGGCAAGAGCGGCGACATTTGGGATTTCATCATTGTCGGCGCCGGCTCGGCGGGGTGCGTGCTCGCCAACCGGCTGTCGGCCGATCCGCAAACCCGGGTGCTGCTCATCGAAGCCGGCGGCAACGACAACAGCATGATGATCCACATGCCCGCCGGCATCGCGGAACTCATCTCGCCCGAAAAGACCAGCCCCTACAATTGGGGTTTCTGGACCGAGCCGCAGACCGAGCTTGGCAACCGCAAGCTGTTCTGGCCGCGCGGCCGCGCCATCGGCGGCTCCTCGTCGATCAACGGCATGGTTTATATCCGCGGCCACAGCAGCGATTATGACCGCTGGGCTCAACTGGGGCTGACCGGCTGGGGCTGGGCCGATGTGCTGCCCTATTTCCGCAAGTCCGAAGACAGCGACCGGGGTTCGGATGATTTCCACGGCGCCGGCGGCCCCTTGCACACCAGCCGCAAGGGCGCGCTGCCGCACGAACTCAACAAGGTTTTCATCGATGCCGCAGCCGAAGCCGGCTATCCGCGCACCGATGATTTCAACGGCCCGCAGTTCGAAGGCGCCGGCATGTACGACGCAACGATAAAGGACGGCAGCCGCTTTTCCGCCGCCAAGGGCTATCTGACCCCGCAAGTCCGCGCCCGGCCCAATCTCGAAATCCGCACCGACGTGCAGGTTGAACGCGTCACCTTCGACGGCAAGCGCGCCACCGGCATCGCCTGCAAGCGCGGTGGCAAGGCCGAAACCGCGCAGGCCCGCGAAGTCATCCTGTGCGGCGGCGCGATCAATTCACCGCAGTTGCTGATGCTGTCGGGCATTGGCCCCGCCGACCATCTCAAGGCCATGGGCGTGCCGGTGGTGCACGACAGTGCCGATGTCGGCGGCAATCTGCAGGATCATCTCGACATGATCGTGCAATGGGAATGTTCGCAGGCCATAACGCTCAACGGCAATTCAAAATTCATCAACAAGCTGAAGGCATTGGGGCTGTGGGTCTTTGCCAAATCGGGCAATGGCGCGCACATGCCGACCTCGTCGGGGGCTTTCCTGTCGAGCCGCGAAGGCCTGGCGGCACCCGATCTGCAAATCCATTTCATGCCCTATCGCGGCGAACCGCATGGCCGCGGCACGATGAACCCGGCGCATGGCTATCAGATGCACATCTGCCAGCTGCGCCCCGAAAGCCGCGGCACCGTGCGCCTCGCCTCGCCCGATCCGCTGGCGCACCCGGCCATCGATCCGCGTTACCTGACCGCGCCCGAAGATGTCGAAACCCTGTATCGCGGCGTCGAAATAGCGCGCGAAATCGGCCGGCAGCCAGCGTTCGACGCCTATCGCATCAGCGAAACCTGGCCCGGGCCGGCGGCCAGAGACCGCGATTCGACCATCGCCATGATGCGGCAATGGGGCGAAACCATCTACCACCCGGTCGGCACCTGCCGCATGGGGATCGATGACAAGGCGGTTGTCGATGGCAGTTTGCGGGTCAATGGCGTCGAAGGGCTGCGCGTCATCGATGCGTCGGTGATGCCCTATCTCGTCTCGGGCAACACCAATGCCCCCACCATCATGATCGCCGAAAAGGCCGCCGACATCATCGCCCAGCGCCAGAAGCTGGAGCGCCAGCTGGGTATCGCGATATGACCGTCACACCCTTCACAATCCCGGTCGAACCGCTCGAAGTCGCGCTGATCCGCTCACGCGTCGGGGCATTTCGCTTCTTTGAAGAGCCGGAAAACGCCGGCTGGTCGCACGGTGCCAACCGCGATTACATGGAGCGGCTGCGCACCCATTGGCTCGAAAATTTCGATTGGCCGGCGGCGGTCGCGCAGCTCAACCGCCACCCGCAGGTGCGTGTCGATGTCGGAGCCGGCTTCCACCTCCACGCCATCCACCGCCGCTCGTCGCGCGCCGATGCGCGGCCGCTGCTCATCGCGCATGGCTGGCCGGGGTCGATCCTCGAATTCGATGCGATCATCGAACGCCTCGCCGAACCCGAGGATGCATCGCAGCCGGCCTTCCATGTCGTGGCCCCCTCGCTGCCCGGCTATGCCTGGTCCGACAAGCCGAAGAACCCCATCGGCCCGCGCGGCGTCGCGGCACTCTACGACACGCTGATGAGTGTCCTTGGCTATGAGCATTTCATCTATCAGGGCGGTGACTGGGGCTGTGTCATCGGCGGCTGGATGGGGCTCGATTCCAAAAAGATCACCGCACTGCACATCAATGGCTATGGCCTGCGCAGCAGCAACATGGCGCCCGAAACGCCGGCCGATATCGCCTGGCTGCAAAAGGCCATGGCGATTCGCGATACCGAAACTGCCTATCTGCAGTTGCAGGGCACCAAGCCGCAGAGCCTGGGCTTTGCCATGATGGATTCGCCGATGGGGGTGGCGGCCTGGTTTGCCGAAAAATTCGTCGGCTGGTCGGATGTGCCGGGGCGGTTCAGCGACCCGCCCTTCAGCTTTGACCAGATGCTGACCAACATCATGATCTACCTGACGACGCGCAGCTTCCTGTCCGCGACCTGGATCTATCGCGGCATGTTCCTCGAAGGCGGCTTTGGCATTCCCGATGGCCGCCGCATCGACGTGCCGACCGGCGTCGCCAGCTTCCCGCATGACCTGCTGCTGTTCCCGCCGCGGCCGATGGTCGAACGCGGCTATAATGTCGTGCACTGGACCGACATGCCGCGCGGTGGCCATTTCGCCAGCCTTGAAGAACCTGAACTGCTGCTCGCCGACCTGCGGGCGTTCGTTTCCGGGCTGTGATGCCGCTGCCGGAATGGCGGGTCGCGCCGGGGCTGACGCCCTATCCCGAGGCGGTGGCGACGATGGAGGATCGCGTTGCCGCCATCCGCGCCGGCACCGCGCCGGAACTGGTGTGGCTTGTCGAGCACCCGCCGCTCTACTCCGCCGGCACCAGCGCCGAACCACACGAACTGCTCAGCCCCGATCGGTTTCCGGTGTTCGCCACCGGGCGCGGCGGCAAATACACCTATCATGGCCCGGGCCAGCGCACCGCCTATGTGATGCTCGATCTCGATGCGCGCGGCCGCGACCTGCGCCGTTATGTCGCAGGCCTCGAAGCCTGGATCATTGCCGCGCTTGCCGATCTCGGGGTCGCGGCGCGGGTCATCCCGGGCAAGATCGGCGTGTGGACCGATGATGCCGGCGGCCCGGCGAAAATCGCCGCAATCGGCGTGCGCGTGCGGCGCTGGGTCAGCTATCACGGCCTTGCCATCAACGTCGCGCCCGACCTTGCACACTTCGACGGGATCGTGCCGTGCGGCCTGTCGGACCCGGTGACCAGCCTGACGGCGCTGGGCCGGGCGGCGACGCTGGGCGACGTCGACGACGCGCTGGCACGGCACCTGCCGGCGCTGTTGGCGGGCCTTGTGCGCGGCTGAATCAGGCTGCGGCGGTGCGTGCAATAAACTTATCGTCAAGCCTATTGAGGCCGAGCACATTTGTGCTAATGTCTACCTCAGTTGGGGGATTAGGGCAAACCGTCCCAACTTTGTCCTGGGTCCAGGATTCATCCTTAGGAGACTAAAATGGCTGACATGATCTCGAAGCTGAAGACCGCCGCTCTCGTTGCCGGCGCTACCCTGTTCGTCGTTGCTTGCGGCGAAAAGGCTGCTGAACCCGCAGCTGAGCCGGCAACCACCGAAGCAGTTGCTGCTCCGGAAGCCGCTCCGGCCGCTGATGCCGCCGCTACCGACGCTGCTGCCGCTCCGGCTGCTGACGCCGCTGCTGCACCTGCCGCTGATGCCGCAGCTGCTCCTGCCGCTGATGCCGCTGCTGCTCCGGCAGAAGCCAAGTAAGCTCGACAACGTCGTAGCTTAGTTTAGGAAAGGGCCACCGCGAGGTGGCCCTTTTTTTTGAGAAGGAAAGACGCATGAGCCTGACCGCAATTACCGAACAGATGACATCGCGCATCGGCGCCGGTGGCAATTTCAAGAAGTCCGTCAAGTTCGATTTCGGTGACGACGGCGTAGTCCGCATCGACGACAAGGTGCAGCCGCCCATCATCGACAATGAAAACGCCGCCACCGATTGCACCATCAAGGTCAAGCTGGCCGATTTCATGGACATCGCCAGCGGCAAGCAGAACGCCCAGATGGCGTTCATGATGGGCAAGCTCAAGGTTGAAGGCGACATGTCGGTTGCCATGCAGCTCGGCACCATCCTCGGCTGATTCGACACAGCCGCTTGCATGCGGCTGCTACAAAACCGCCGCATCAATGCGGCTGCTACAATACGGCCGCATCAATGCGGCTGGAAAAGCTACCGGCCATGGCATGCCATGGCCGGTGCCTGCCGTTTCTCGCACAATCGGGTATCCAGAATGACATACGGATGGACGATCATGCTGCTTGCAACGCTTGCCGTCACCACGGTACCGCCGGCTTCGGCCGCGCAATCGAAAACGTCGGCGAAAACGTCGGCGAAAACGTCGGCAAGAATCGTAAGAAAACCCTCGCCCAAACCGCCGGTCGCGAAAAAGCCGGTGGTGGTGGAGGTCGTGCCGGCCAGGCCCGGCGGCTTCATGGTGCCCAAGGAAGTCATTCTGCGCAAACCGACGCCGGCCGAAGCCGCCGCCAACGCCGTGTGGAACGTGCGCGCCGGGTTGAACGTCGCAGCGCTCCAGTGCCAATTTTCGGGCTATCTAAAAACAGTAAATAATTACAATGATTTCCTGAAACATCACGGCGAGGAACTCGTCCGTGCGCAACAAGCGATGCTCAGGCATTTCCGCCGCTTCGACGGTGCCCGCGCCGTCACGAGCTTCGACCAGTACACGACCCGCACCTACAACAGCTATTCCACGCTCGATGCCCAATATGCCTTTTGCGATGCAGCCGGGCGGGTTGGCCGCCTCGTGCTGGCGCTGCCCAAGGGCAAGCTGACCGGCATGGCGCTGACGCTGTTGCCGCAGGTCCGCCAATCACTGGCGCAGCAGGCCCTGTCGCCGGCGCTGACCATCGAACCGATCGTGCCGGTCGAACTGCCGGAAATCATCATTCCGGACTGAAGCCGGTCAGGGCAGCAGCTTTTCGATATCGGCGGCCAGTGCCTCGGGCTTGGTCGCCGGGGCATAGCGATCGACGACAGTGCCGTTGCTGTCGACCAGGAACTTGGTGAAATTCCACTTGATCGCCTCGCTGCCGAGCAGGCCGGGAGCCTGTTTCTTCAGGTCCTGCCACAACGGATCGGCACCATCACCATTGACATTGACCTTGGCAAACATCGGGAAATCAACGTCATAGGTCAGCTTGCAGAAATTGGCGATTTCATTTTCGTCGCCGGGTTCCTGGGCGCCGAACTGGTTGCAGGGAAAGCCCAGCACCGTGAAGCCGCGCGCCGCATATTTCTGGTGCAGCGCCTCGAGCCCGGCATATTGCGGCGTGAACCCGCATTTGCTGGCGGTGTTGACGATCAACAAGACCCGCCCGCGCCAGGCGCCCAATGACACGCTGCGGCCGTCGATCGTCTTGGCATGGTGAGCGTAGATATCCGGCATGTTGCTGTCTCCCGATTGCGGAATGCTATGCTGCGGCCAGCGGCGGGGCAAGCCATTGTCCGGCCAGCGCCGCGGTGAAATGGCGGCGGCACAGCGCGACATAACGATCATTGCCGCCGATCTCGGTTTGCGCGCCAGCGGCGACCGCCCGGCCCGCAGCATCGATGCGCAGGTTCATGATCGCCTTGCGGCCGCAGACGCACACTGATTTGATCTCGTGCAGCACATCGGCAATTGCCAGCAGCGCCGCGCTGCCCGGGAACAGCGCCCCCAGGAAATCGGTGCGCAGGCCATAGCAGAGTACCGGGATGCCAAGATCGTCGCACACCCGCGCCAATTGCCAGACCTGATCCGCCGTCAGGAACTGCGCCTCGTCGATCAGCACG
>CAJAHV010000205.1 GCA_903939555.1 uncultured Alphaproteobacteria bacterium
CGCCGATGTCGCGGCGATCGACAAGGGGCTGCAACAGATCGCCGCCGAATATGAAGCCGGCAAGCTGGTCGAAAATCTGGCGCTGGAGGATATCCACCTGCATGTCGAAACCCGGCTGAAGGAGATCATCGGCCCGGCGGCGGGGCGGCTGCACACGGCGCGCAGCCGCAACGATCAGGTCGCGGTGGATTTCCGGCTATGGGTGAAGGCAGCGTGCGCCGAGGCCGATGCGGCGCTCGCCGGGCTGATGGGGGCGCTGCTCACCCGCGCCGAACAGCATGCCGATACGATCATGCCGGGCTTCACCCACCTCCAGGTGGCGCAGCCGGTGACGCTGGGCCATCACCTGATGGCCTATGTCGAGATGTTGGGGCGCGACCGCAGCCGCTTTGCCGATGCGATGCGGCGCATGGACGAATGCCCGCTGGGCGCCGCCGCGCTCGCCGGCACCAGCTTTCCGATCGACCGGGCGATGACGGCCAAGGCGCTGGGCTTTGCCGGGCCGACGCGCAACAGCCTCGATTCGGTGTCCGACCGGGATTTCGCGCTCGAAT
Organism: uncultured Alphaproteobacteria bacterium; assembly: GCA_903939555.1. GTDB lineage: Bacteria > Pseudomonadota > Alphaproteobacteria > Sphingomonadales > Sphingomonadaceae > Sandarakinorhabdus. Next base: position 555 of record CAJAHV010000205.1, read on the forward strand.
ATCTCGCCGCGACCCACATGACCGGGCTGCACCTGTCGCGGCTGGCCGAAGAAATGATCATCTGGGCGTCGCAGCCCTATGGTTTCGTGACGCTGCCCGACGCGTGGAGCACCGGCAGCAGCATCATGCCGCAAAAGCGCAACCCCGATGCCGCCGAACTGGTGCGCGCCAAGGCGGCGCATTTCCTTGGCGCCTTCACCCGCCTGTCGGTGGTGATGAAGGGCCTGCCGCTCGCTTATTCCAAGGACATGCAGGACGACAAGGTGACGGTGTTCGCCGCGCATGACGATCTTGGCCTGTGCCTTGCCGCGATGAACGGCATGGTCGCCAGCATCACCTTCAACGCCGCCAAGATGCGCGCCGCCGCCAACAGCGGCTTTTCCACCGCGACCGACCTTGCCGATTGGCTGGTCCGCGCCGGGGGTGTGCCGTTCCGCGAGGCGCATGAAATCACCGGCCGCTGCGTACGCGCCGCCGAGGCCAAGGGCACCGATCTCAATGGCCTGAGCGACGCCGAACTCGCCGCCATCGATGCGCGCATCACGCCGGCGGTGCGCTCGGTGCTGTCGGTCGAAGCCTCGGTTGCCAGCCGGACCAGCTTTGGCGGCACGGCGCCGGCCAATGTGCGCGCCGCGATTGCCGCGGCAAAGGCGCGGATGTGACGACGCGGCTGGCGCTGGCGTTGCTGCTCGCCCTCGCCGCCTGTGGCAAGGTCGGCAAGCTGACGCCGGTTGCGCCGCAAACCGCGCCGCCCAAGCCCGTTGCCATGTCGGTCGCGCCGGTGCCCGAGGACATGCTGCGGCTGCCGCCGCAATCGCAGCCCAACCGCGTCGATGATCCGGTCGAAAAATCGCAGGAACGCCCCGACGACCCGTTCAATCTGCCGCCCACCAGCCGGAACTGAAGCGACCCCATGGACCATTTCGAGATTCGCGACGGCGTCATGCACGCCGAAGACATCAGCCTTGAGGCGCTGGCGGCGAAAGTCGGCACGCCCTTTTATTGCTATTCCGCTGCCACCATCGAGCGCCATTACACGGTGTTCGCCGCTGCTGTCGCCGGGCTGGGGCAGGGGACGCCGCTGGTCGCCTTTGCGGTAAAGGCCAATCCCAATCTGTCGGTGCTGGCCACGCTCGCCCGGCTGGGGGCGGGTGCCGATGTCGTGTCGGGCGGCGAACTGGCGCGCGCGCTGGCCGCCGGCATCCCTGCTGACCGCATCGTCTTTTCGGGCGTCGGCAAGCAGAACCACGAACTCGCGGCCGGCATCGAGGCTGGCATCCTGCAATTCAACGTCGAATCCGAAGCCGAAATCGATATGCTCGGCAAGGTCGCGGCGCATTATGCGCGCCCGGTCGAAATCAGCATCCGCATCAACCCGGCGGTCGATCCCAAGACGCATGGCAAGATCAGCACCGGCGGCGCCGATGCCAAGTTCGGCATCCCCTGGGACCGGGTGCCCGCCGCCTTTGCCCAGGCCGCGGCGCATGAATGGCTGCGGCCCATCGGTCTTGCCGCCCATATCGGCAGCCAGTTGTTCGATCTCGGCCCGGTGGAGGATACCATCCGCCGGCTGGGCGAGCTGGCCCGCGCCATGACGGCGGCGGGCCACAACATCAAGCGCATCGATTGCGGCGGCGGCCTTGGCGTGCCCTATCGCGCCGACCAGCCACTGCCGCCCAGCCCCGCCGCTTACGCCGCGATGGTGGCGCGCGTCACGGCCGGCTGGCCGTGGCGGCTGATGTTCGAACCCGGGCGCATGATCGTCGGCAATGCCGGGGTGCTGGTATCGAGCGTGATCCTGACCAAGGAGGGCGCGTCGAAGCATTTCGTCGTCGTCGATGCCGCGATGAACGACCTGCTGCGCCCGTCGCTCTACAATGCCTGGCATGATTTCCGGGCCGTCCGCCCGCGCGCCGAGCGGTGCGTCGCCACTATCGTCGGCCCGATCTGCGAAACCGGCGATACCTTTGCCGACGACCGCGATGTCGAGGCGGTGGGCAGTGGTGATCTGGTCGCCTTCATGACCGCCGGTGCCTATGGAGCAACCATGGCCAGCACCTACAATTCGCGTCCGCTGGTACCCGAAGTGATGGTCAAGGGCGCGCAATGGTCGGTGGTATCGGAACGCAACCAGCCGGCCGCGATGCTGGCGCTCGATGCCCTGGCGCCCTGGCTGTAGGGCAGGGGCGCATGTCCGGCTTCGCTCTGGCTGTAGGGCAGGGGCGTATGTCCGGCTTCGCCCTGGCTGTAGGGCAGGCGCGACCCGCCCCAGCTCGTGCCTGCTGACAATCCTTGCGCCAAGGCACGGAAAAACTGTAACAATGTTCGCTTAACCCACGCAGGCAACAGCAAAAGGGCAGTGAATGAGCATCAAGCCGGTCACGACAGCGGTGTTTCCGGTCGGCGGCCAGGGCACGCGCTTCCTGCCAGCCACCAAGGTGGTGCCCAAGGAACTGCTGCCCGTCGTCGATCGGCCTTTGCTGCAATATGCCGTCGACGAAGCCTTGGCGGCGGGCATCGAGCGGATGGTGTTCGTGACGGCGCGCGGCAAGAATGCGCTGGAAGATTATTTCGACGTGGCGGGCGAACTCGTCGCCAGTTTGAAGGCAAAGGGCAAGACAGCCGAACTCGCCGTGCTGGATGAAACCCAGCTCAGCCCCGGGCAGGTCGTCTGTGTCCGTCAGCAGGATCCGGCCGGGCTTGGCCATGCCGTCTGGTGTGCACGGCATATCACCGGCAATGATGCCTTTGCCGTGCTGTTGCCCGATGAACTGCTGTGGAACCCGGCAGCGCCGGCACTGGCGGAAATGCACACCGCCTACAAGCAATTGGGCGGCAACATCATTTCGGTACTCGAAGTGCCCGAGGACCATACCAGCCGTTATGGCATCGTCACGCCGGGCGCGGTCGATGGCAGGATCACCGAGGTGCGCGCGCTGGTTGAAAAGCCCGCGCCCGGCACCGCGCCGTCACGGCTGGCGGCGATCGGCCGCTATATCCTGCAGCCCGAAGTGATGGGCGTGCTGGCGCGCGGCAAGCGCGGCGCCGGCGGCGAAATCCAGTTGACCGACGCCATGGCCGAAATGATCGGGGTGCAGCCTTTCCACGCGCTCACCTTCACCGGCACACGTTTCGATTGCGGCGACAAGGCCGGGCATATTACCGCCAATATCGCGCTGGCACTGGCGCGGGATGATGTTGGCCCGGCGGTGCGCGAATGGCTGAAGGCGCAGCAATTCTGACCGACCCGCTGGCCGGTAGCCGGCTTCAGGCCGGTTCCAGCTTATAGCCGAAGCCGTAGATAGATCCCAGCCGCAGCCCGTTTTCGGGCAGCAGCAGGTGGCAGCGGATCAGCGAGATATGGGCATCGAGCGTGCGGCTGCCCTCCGCATGCAGGCGGCCCCACACCGCCTCGGTCAGATGGCCGCGTGACAAGGGGCGACCAAGATTGCGGAAAAACAGCAACGCCAGGTTGAAGGCCTTCGCCGTGACGGGAATGGTTTTGCCCGCCAGCATCACGCGGCGCGCCCGGCTGTCGAAGGCATAGCTGCCAAAATTTTCGGTGCCGGTGTCGCGGTCGATCGGCCCGAAGCGTTTTTGCAGCACGCTATCGACACGATCACGGATGTGCTTCACCGCGTCGGCCCGGGGCACGCAATCATCGGCAGGGTTGAACGCGGTGCCGTGGCTGCTCCGGTATGGCTTCGGGGTCATCAGGATGATCGGCGGTGACCAGGGCAGCGAA
>CAJAHV010000206.1 GCA_903939555.1 uncultured Alphaproteobacteria bacterium
CCGCGTACCATGACATTGGCCTCGACGGGCAAGGCCAGGCGCTCGGCCAGCCCGGCGCCGATAACCGATCGGTCAGCGCCGCTGTCGACGAGGAAGCTGTAGGGCCCCTTGCCGTTGACCAGTACGTCGACAAACAGCCGGGTGCGGCGTTCCTCCGCGACCAGGTTTTCGCCGACGACTTCGAGATTGTTGTCGATGGTGGCGGGTGGAATCGTCGGCCCGGGAGCGGCGGATACGGGCGGTGTGCTCGCCAGCACGGCGGCACTGATCATGGCAAGCAAACTCATGCCGCACCCGTGCGCCAACCGCATCGCGGCGGCAAGAGCGATTGCGCTTGCCGCCTCAGGTACGACCGCCTATCCCGCAATAGTCATTCGGGGAGTAGCCCGCCGCTCCAACAGCGGTGACCTTGTGTCAACATGCTCGGCGGAGACGCCGTGGTGCAAGGTGGATCGAGCCATCGATCCGGGCGAGACCGGTGACATGCCATCCCTGCCCGGCCGGGCAGGGGGTGGCGTGTCACTGCGTTCCCCCTGCCCGGCCCCGGAATTTTCCCATGCCCGATTTTTTGACCGCGCTGCTCACCTCGAGCGGAGTCGTTGCCCTCGCCGAAATGGGCGACAAAACGCAATTGCTCGCCATCGTACTGGCCACCCGTTTTCGCGCACCCTGGCCGGTCATCGCCGGAATCCTGGTCGCCACGCTCGCCAATCATGCGCTCGCCGCCTGGGCCGGGATGGCGCTGGCCGGCTGGTTGGAGGGCGTCTGGTTCCACTATGCCGTCGCCGCTTCGTTCATCGCCATGGCCGGCTGGACGCTGATCCCCGACAAGCTTGACGCCATTGATGATGCGCCGCCTCGCCATGGCGCCTTCGTTGCAACGACCATCGCCTTTTTCATCGTCGAAATTGGTGACAAGACCCAGATTGCCACCGTTGCGCTTGGCGCGCGCTTCGCTTCGGTGCTGGCGGTGACAATGGGGACGACGCTCGGGATGATGCTCGCCAATGTGCCGGCGGTGTTCCTGGGGCAGAAACTGGTGGAAAAAGTACCGATGCGCACCGTCCATGGTATCGCGGCGTTGATCTTCCTGACCATCGGACTGTGGCTGCTGGCGGCGACCGCGGGCTGGATAGGCTGATGTCGCCGGGGTGCCGCATGACCCAGGCTGGGCGGCGGTACCCGCAGCGCTGGCTGCCCGGAAAAACCTGGCGCCGGGTCAGGCCCGAGGTGACAGGGTGACGTCGTTCACGGCCGGCGATTGCCGGCCGAGCCCTGAATTGGGGGCATTGCGCTTGTCGCTACGCCCCCAATCCTTTCCGCTCAAATAACCCCGCGTGCCGTCAGCGCCGCGACCTCATCACCCGACATGCCCAGCACATCGCCATAGACCTGGTCATTGTCCTGCCCCACCGTCGCCGGCGCGGCACGGCGGACGCCGCCGGGGGTCTTCGACAGCTTGGGAAATACATTCTGCATCTTGACGCTGCCCCAGCGCTCGCTTGGTACGTCGATCAGCGCTTCACGGGCCTGGAAGTGCGGGTCGTCGATCATGTCCTGCGGGCGGTAAAGCTTGCCCGCTGGCACGCCATGTTCGATCATCAGCGCTTCGACTTCATCGATGGTCAGCGTGCGGGTCCAATCGGCAATCAGATTGTCGAGCTCGGTCTGGTTGCGACCGCGCGAGATATGGTCGACATAGCGCGGGTCCTTGGCCAGCTCGGGCCGGCCCATCGCGGTGCACAGGCGGCCGAACACCGTGTCCTGATTGGCGCCGATGAGATATTCGCCATCGCGGGTCGGATAGACGTTCGACGGCGCGATGCCGGGCAGAATACTGCCCGAGCGGTCGCGGACATAGCCCGAGGCGGCATATTCCGGCACCAGGCTTTCCATCACCTGCAGCACAGCTTCATAAAGCGAGGAATCGACGACTTGGCCTTCGCCGGTCTGGTCACGATGGCGCAGCGCGGCGAGTGCGCCCATGCAACCGTAGGTGGCCGCAAGACTATCGCCGATCGACACACCCATGCGGCTCGCCGGGCGATCGGGGTCGCCGACGATGGCGCGCCAGCCGCCCATCGCCTCTCCGATGCCGCCAAAACCGGCGCGGTCCGAATAAGGTCCGGTCTGGCCATAGCCGGAGACGCGGACGATAATGAGACCGGGGTTTTCAGCGTGCAGCGCTGCCGGACTCATGCCCCATTTTTCGAGTGTGCCCGGACGGAAATTTTCGATCAGGATGTCGGCGGTGGCGATGAGCTTGCGCACCAGCGCCTGCGCTTCGGGATTGCGCAGATCGGCGCTGACCGATTTCTTGTTGCGCGCCACGACCTCCCACCAGAGCGGGAAATCACCGCGGCCCCAGACCCGCATCGGGTCGCCCCCGGCCTTGCCATTGGCAGCCGGCGGCTCGACCTTGATGATCTCTGCCCCCATATCGCCAAGCAATTGTCCGCAGAATGGACCAGCGATGAGTTGGCCCATTTCGACAACGCGGATGCCGGCCAGCGGCCCGGTGTTTTCGGTCATGGTGACGCTCATTCTGCCGCGATGGCGAGAGGCTGATTGTGCCAGACCGGGGGGCGCGGTGCCGGCAGACCGGTTTCGGCAAGACAAGCGGCGCGCAGCGTTTCAACATCGCCGCCGAAGTTGAACAGATCGGTTCCCGGCACCACTGCCGCCGCCATTTCGGCACGCAGCGCGGTGGTGGCATCGGCATCGACCGAACCATCGGCCGCAATGACGACACCATAAGCGCGGGCACCGGCTACCGTCACCAGGCCCTGGCGGATTTCCTTGGCAACCAGCGCCGGTTCACGCTGCAGCGGGTCGCCCCAGCCGCCGCCACCCCAGGTGATGAAGTGCAGCACGTCATCGGCCTCGACATCGAGGCTGTCGAGCTTGTTGGCGACGATAGTCTGGGTGCCATCGGGCTTTTCGAGCACCTTGCGCGCCCGGCTGCCCGGGTTGCCGCCGTTGACGCCCCAGGGATAGGTGAACCAGCGGTCGTCATGGATGCTGACCGTGCCCGCCGCGAGGAAACGATACGACATGTGAATGCCATTGCCGCCACGGTTGAGCCCGGCGCCGCCGGTATCAGGCAGCGCCTCGTAACGTTCGATGCGCAGCGGGAAATAGCGTTCGAGGAACTCGTTGGGCACGTTGGTGAAACCCGGCCACAGGCTGTGGCCGTCGGGGCCATCGCCAAACGGCTTGCCGGGGATACCGCCAAAGCCGATCTGGAAGAGCTGGAACCATTCGTTGTTCTTGCCCGGGCGGGTGTCACGACCCGAATACATCAGGTGCGGCGACGACGAGAAGCCGGCGGCGCACAGGAATTCCGGCGTGCGCTGGCCGAGCAGGCCGCCGAGAATATCGAAGATGCGGCCTAGCGCATGGGTACGCCCCGACAGCGCGGCGGGGAATTTCGGCTTGAGCAGCGAACCTGCGGGGATGCGCACTTCGATCAGGTCGTAGAAACCGTCGTTGAACATGATCTGCGGATCGAAGACCATGATCATGTAGATGCCGAAGAACATCTTGAACATGTTTTCGTTGAGCAGGAAATTGATCGACGCGTCGGACTGCGGGTCGGTGCCGGTGAAATCGAGCACCACCTTGTCGCCGACACGCTGCATCGTGCACTTGATCTTGTAGGGGCCGAAACCAACGCCATCGTCGCAGATGTAATCAGTGAAACTGACCGCATCGGTAGAAACCGACGACGCGATCAGCGCCTTCATGGCACGATGGTTGCGGGCAAGCAGATCGTCCATGGCAGCGACGACGACATCATCGCCAAAACGGGCACACATTTCCTCGACCCGGCGCGCGGCGACGCGGCAGGCGGCGATGAGCGCGTTCAAATCGGCGGCGCACCAATCGGGCTTGCGCGTCTGGTGCATGACCAACTTGATGAGGTCTTCGTTATAGACTCCACGCTGGTAGATTTTCACCGGCGGAATGCGCACACCTTCTTCGAAAATGGCGCGGGCGTCGATCGGCATGGAGCCCGCCACCTTGCCGCCGATATCGGACTGGTGGCCGAACATCGCCGTCCAGGCAACCAGGCGCCCGCCCCGATAGACCGGCAGCAGCACCAACCAGTCGTTGGAATGGCTGACCGCGCCTTCGCAGCTGTACGGGTCG
>CAJAHV010000207.1 GCA_903939555.1 uncultured Alphaproteobacteria bacterium
CAGCCTTTGGCGGGCTTGATGTCATCGTCAACAATGCCGGCATCGTGCGCGACCGCATGTTCGTCTCGGCCACGCTCGATGAATGGGACGCCACCATGCGCGTCCATCTGCGCGGACATTTCTGCCTGTCGCGCCACGCCGTCGACTATTGGCGGGGGCAACAAAAGGCCGGGCATCCGGTCGATGCGCGCATCATCAACACCTCGTCGGGGGCCGGCCTGCAAGGCTCGATCGCCCAGTCGGCCTATTCCACCGCCAAGGGCGGCATCGCGGCGCTGACGCTGGTGCAGGCCGCCGAACTGGCCCGCTATGGCATCACCGCCAACGCGCTGGCCCCGTCGGCGCGCACCCGGATGACCGAACAGGCCTTTGCCGACAAGATGGCGACCGGTGGCCAGGCCTTTGACGTGATGGACCCGGCCAACATCGCCCCCACCGTCGTCTGGCTCGGCAGCGCACTGTCGGCGCATGTCAGCGGCTGTGTCTTCGAACTCGAAGGCGGCAAGATCATTCTCGAACAAGGCTGGGACCTTGGCCCCGGCGTCGATGCCGGCGCGCGCTGGAACCCAGCCGATGTCGGCGCCGCGGTCGATGACCTGCTTGCCCGCCGCAACAGCCCACGCAAGGTCTGGGGGACCGCATGAACTTCGCCTTCACCGACGAACAGGCGATGATCGCCGACACCGCGCGCGGCTTCTTCAGCCAGAACGCCAGCAGCGCGCGCACCCGCGCCGCCATGGCGGCTGACGGCATCGACCGCGCCTTGTGGCACGGCTTTACCCAGGAACTCGGCCTCGGTGGCATCGCATTGCCCGAAAGCGTCGGCGGCGCCGGGCTCGGCATGGTCGAACTCGCCATCCTCGCCGAAGCGGCGGGCGCCACCGTGGCAGCGCTGCCACTGCTCGGCAGCCTCGCCATGAGCGCCCAGGCCATCGCGGCCGGCGGCAGCGCGGCGCAACAGGCGGCATGGTTGCCCGGCATCATCGCCGGCACCTGCATCGCCGCCCCGGGATCGAGCGCCACCGCCAGCGTCAGCGGTGACCGCATCAGCGGCGATTTCGGCTTTGTTCCGCACGGCGGCAGCGCCGATCTGTTCGTGCTGCACGCCGCCGGACGCACCTGGCTGGTACCCGCCGATGCCCCGGGCGTCAGCGTCACGCAGCTGACCACCATGGACCAGACCCGCCCCTATGCGCAGGTCAGCCTTGCCGGCACCCCCGCCGATCCGCTGCCTGATGCCGATGCCATGCAGCATGCGACCCACGCCGGCTGGCTCGTCGCTGCCGCCGAAGCGCTCGGCGGCGCGCAGGCCTGCCTCGACCAGACCATCGCCTATGCCAACCAGCGCATCCAGTTTGGCCGGCAAATCGGCAGCTTCCAGGCCTATAAGCACCGCCTCGCCGACATGATGATCGAGATCGAACAGGCGCGCTCCGCCGTCTGGTGGGCGGCCTGTGCCCTTGATGAAGCCAGCGACGAAGCCGCCATCGCCCTGCACGGCGCCAAAAGCTTCGCCACCGACACATTCGCCATGTGCGCCGGCAACATGATCCAGCTCCACGGCGGCATCGGCTTCACCTGGGATCATGATGCGCACCTGTTCTTCAAGCGGTCGCGGGCCCTGCAATCGATGCTGGGCAGCAACAACTGGCACCGCGAACAGGTGGCGCGACTGATCGGTCTGGGAGACGCCGCATGAAACTGGGATTCTCCGCCGCCGATGAGGCGTTCCGCGCCGAAGCCGCCGATTGGTTGATGGGCCAGATGACCGGCGATTTCGCCGATATCCGCCACATCCAGGGCCTGACCGCCAGCCCCGAACGCCGCAAGGAATGGGAACAACGGCTGGGCGAGGCGCGCTGGTCGTGCATCGGCTGGCCCGAACAATGGGGTGGCCGCGATGCCAGCCTCGCCCATCAGGTGATCTTTGCCGAGGAATATGCCCGCTGCGGCGCCCCCGGCCGCATGGGCCATATCGGTGTCGAACTCGCCGGCCCGACCATCCTGACCTTCGGCACCGAAGCGCAAAAGGCGCGCTTCCTGCCCGATATCGCCGCCGGCCGCACCATCTGGTGCCAGGGCTATTCCGAACCCGGCGCCGGCTCGGACCTTGGCAATGTGCGCACCCGATCGCGCCTCGATGGCGATGAATGGGTCGTCGATGGCCAGAAGATCTGGACCAGCCTCGCCCATGTTTCGGACTGGATCTTCGTCGTCACCCGCTCCGAAGAGGGCAGCAAGGGCCCCAAGGGGCTGACCTTCCTGCTGATGCCGCTCGACCAACCCGGCATCGATGTGCGCCCGATCCGCCAGATCAACGGCGAGGCCGAGTTCAACGAAACCTTCTTCGATGGCGCGCGTACCCATGCCGACAACCTTGTCGGCGCCCCGGGCAATGGCTGGAACGTCGCGATGGGGCTGCTCGCCTTCGAACGCGGCGTGTCGACACTGGGCCAGCAGATGGGCTTCCGCAACGAACTCGATGCGATCATCGCCGCCGCCAAGGAGAATGGTGCGGCGCAAGACCCGCTGATCCGCCAGCGCCTCGCCAAGGCCGAAATCGGCCTGCGGCTGATGCGCTATGGCGCGATGCGGATGCTGAGCAACACCGACCATGCCCGCCCCGATGGCGCGGCGCTGACCTACAAGATCCAATGGGCAAGCTGGCGGCGAAGCTTGGGCGAACTCGCCATGGACGTGCTCGGTCAGGCCGGCGAGGTGAC
>CAJAHV010000208.1 GCA_903939555.1 uncultured Alphaproteobacteria bacterium
CTTGGCGCACGACAACGACCGTTGGTCTTGTTGCCGGAAATCGATTGGGGTCTGGGGCCTGTGGCCCCAGCCGCCGGATGCACACTCCGGTAGCAGCGGCGTCCCGGCAAAGCCGCGCCGTGACGTCAGACGGGTTCGGCTGGCAGCAGCGCCAGCCGCCCCGCTGGCCGCGCTTGCGCCTGTCGGCACGCGGCACGCGCGCTCGCGGCGCTGCGCGTTACACGTTGAACCGAAACAGCATCACATCGCCGTCGTGCACGACATATTCCTTGCCTTCCGACCGATATTTGCCCGCTTCGCGCGCCCCGGCTTCGCCGTTGAACTTGAGATAATCGCCAAAGGCCATCGTCTCGGCGCGGATGAAGCCCTTTTCGAAATCGCCGTGGATGGCCCCGGCGGCTTGCGGTGCCTTTGATCCTTGCGTCACCGTCCAGGCCCGGGCTTCCTTGGGGCCGACGGTGAAGAAGGTGATGAGGCCGAGCAGTTCATAGGCGGCGCGCACGACCCGGGCGAGGCCGGTTTCGGTCAGCCCCAGCGCTTCGAGATATTCGGGGCGGTCGGCGGGCTCCATCATCGCGACTTCGGCCTCGATCGCGGCGGAGATGATCACCGCGCCGGCGCCGACTTTCGCCGCCATCGCCTGCACCGCGGCGCTATGGGCATTGCCGGCGGCAGCCGATGCTTCCTCGACATTGCAGACGTACAACACGGGCTTGGTGGTCAGCAGCTGCGCCTGCGCCAGCGCGCGGGCTTCGTCCTCGTCCTTGGGGACGGTCAACCGCGCCGGCTTGCCTTCGCGCAGCAGTTCGAGCGCCTGGCCGAGCACACTGGCCTGGATCTTGGCTTCCTTGTCACCCTGGGTGGCCTTTTTGACCAGCGCCGGCACGCGCTTTTCCAGACTGTCCAGATCAGCGAGCATCAATTCGGTCTCGACGGTTTCGGCATCCGACACCGGATCGACACGGCCTTCGACATGGGTGACATCGTCATCTTCGAAACAGCGCAGCACATGGACGATGGCGTCGGTCTCGCGGATATTGGCGAGGAACTGGTTGCCCAGCCCTTCGCCCTTCGAGGCGCCGCGCACCAGCCCGGCGATATCGGTGAAGCCCAGTTGCGTTTCGATGATCTTCTGCGAACCGCCGATACGGGCGAGATCGTTCAGCCGCTGGTCGGGCACCGGCACATTGCCGACATTCGGCTCGATCGTGCAGAAGGGATAATTGGCCGCCGCCGCGCTGGCGGTTTCGGTCAGGGCATTGAACAGGGTCGATTTGCCAACATTGGGCAGCCCGACGATTCCGCAGCGAATGGCCATGATGTCTTCCTTCTAGCTTCTGCTCGACGCCGTGAAAGACGGGCGTCAGCGTTGCGGCACCGTCCGCCGCGCGACTTCGTTCATGAAGCGCGCCTCGTCGCCCGCCAGCAACCAGGGCACTTCGGCCGCGACCGCGCCGAGCAGATCCGCCAGCGGCTCCATCTCGGCCTTGGCGAAATTGCCGAGCACATGGCCGGTCACCCGGTCCTTGTGGCCGGGGTGGCCGATGCCGAGGCGCACCCGCGTATAATCATTGCCGACATGGGCGTCGATGGAGCGGATGCCGTTGTGCCCGGCTGCGCCGCCGCCATGCTTGACCCGAAGCTTCATCGGTTCAAGGTCGAGCTCGTCGTAGAATACCGTCAGCGCCGTTGCCGGATCGAGCTTGAAGAAGCGCAGCGCTTCACCGACCGAGCGCCCGCTGTCGTTCATGAAGGTCGCGGGCTTGAGCAGCGTGACCTTGTGGTCACCGATGCGACCTTCGCTGGCCAGCCCCTGGAAACGGGTTTTCCACGCGCCGAAGCCGTACAGCGCCGCGATGGCATCGACGGCCATGAAACCGATATTGTGGCGATGCAGGGCGTATTGTGCGCCGGGATTACCGAGGCCGGCAAAGAGTTTCACCTTGCCGGCCTCGGGTTACCAGGATCAGGCCGTTGCTTCGGCAGCGTCGGTTTCGCTCTTCAACGCCGACGGCGCGACCATGGTAGCGATGGTGAAATCGCGGTCATGGATATGCGAGGTGAC
>CAJAHV010000209.1 GCA_903939555.1 uncultured Alphaproteobacteria bacterium
CCTTGGCCCCAGACCCCCATCTGATTTTCGGCAATGATATCGACGGGCCTGGCCCGGGACCAAGCTGATCGAATGGGGTCTGGGGCCAAGGCCCCAGCCGCCGGAGGCACTTAAGCGCCCGCCGGAGGCCCTTAATTGCCCGCCGGAGGCCCTGCCCGTCCGAATCGCTCACCGCATGCAAAAGGGGCTGCCGCTTGCGCGACAGCCCCTCGTGTCAGAACGCTGGATGGCGGACTATTAGAAGTCCATGCCGCCCATGCCGCCCATGCCGCCACCGGGCATGCCACCGGCACCGCCCTTGTCGTCGGCGGGCATTTCGGTGATCGCGGCTTCGGTCGTGATCAGCAGCGAGGCCACCGAGGCGGCGTCCTGCAATGCGGTGCGCACCACCTTGGTCGGATCGATGACGCCGGCGACGACGAGGTTTTCGTAGACGTCGGTCTGGGCATTGAAGCCGATCTTGTCATCGCCGCCATCGAGCAGCTTGCCCGAGACAACAGCGCCGTCATGGCCGGCGTTGCTGGCGATCTGGCGAACCGGAGCGAACAGCGCGCGGCGCACGATGTCGACACCGCGGGTCTGGTCGTCGTTGGCACCCTTCAGGCCTTCGAGCGCCTTGGTGGCATAGAGCAGCGCGGTACCGCCGCCCGGGACGATGCCTTCTTCGACGGCAGCGCGGGTAGCGTGCAGGGCATCGTCAACGCGATCCTTGCGCTCCTTGACTTCGACTTCGGTCGAACCGCCAACCTTAATGACCGCAACGCCGCCGGCGAGCTTGGCAAGGCGCTCCTGGAGCTTTTCCTTGTCATAGTCGCTGGTGGTGATTTCGATCTGGGCGCGGATCTGTTCGACACGACCCTTGATGCTGTCGGCTTCGCCGGCGCCATCGATGATGGTCGTGTTGTCCTTATCGATGGTGACGCGCTTGGCGACACCGAGCATCGGCAGGGTAACGTTTTCCAGCTTGATGCCGAGGTCTTCCGAAATCATCTCGCCCTTGGTGAGGACGGCGATGTCTTCCAGCATGGCCTTGCGGCGATCACCGAAGCCCGGTGCCTTGACGGCTGCGACCTTGAGGCCGCCGCGCAGCTTGTTGACGACCAGGGTCGCCAATGCTTCGCCTTCGACGTCTTCGGCGATGATCAGCAGCGGGCGGCCCGACTGGACAACCGCTTCGAGCACCGGCAGCAACGCCTGGAGGTTCGACAGCTTCTTTTCGTGGATCAGGATGTAGGGCGATTCGAGTTCGACCTGCATCTTTTCCGGGTTGGTGATGAAGTAAGGCGACAGATAGCCACGGTCGAACTGCATACCCTCGACGACGTCGAGTTCGCTTTCCATGCCCTTGGCTTCTTCGACGGTGATGACGCCTTCCTTGCCGACCTTTTCCATGGCCTTGGCGATCATGTCACCAATTTCGCTCTCGCCATTGGCCGAGATGGTGCCGACCTGGGCGATTTCCGAAGTACCGGCGACCGGCTTCGAACGCGCCTTGAGATCAGCGACGACCTTGCCGACGGCGAGATCGATGCCGCGCTTCAGGTCCATCGGGTTCATGCCGGCGGCTACTGACTTCATGCCTTCGCGCACGATGGCCTGGGCCAGCACGGTGGCGGTGGTGGTGCCGTCACCGGCAATGTCGTTGGTCTTCGAAGCGACTTCGCGCACCATCTGGGCGCCAAGGTTTTCGAAGCGATCCTTGAGTTCGATTTCCTTGGCGACGGTGACGCCGTCCTTGGTGATGCGCGGTGCACCGAACGACTTTTCGATGACGACGTTACGGCCCTTGGGACCCAGCGTCACCTTCACTGCATCGGCGAGAATGTCGACGCCGCGCAGGATGCGCTCACGCGCGTCGCGGCCGAACTTCACATCTTTGGCTGCCATGATGATTATTCCTTATCTGACTGTTTTCAAACGATTTTTGGTTACTCTGGCAATTAGCCGAGGATCCCCAGAATATCGCTTTCCTTCATGATGATCAGGTCTTCGCCACCGACCTTGACTTCGGTGCCCGACCATTTGCCGAACAGGATCTTGTCCCCGGCCTTGACTTCGAGCGGATGGACGGTGCCGTCATCGCCGCGTGCGCCGGTGCCGGCCGAAACGACCACGCCTTCCTGCGGCTTTTCCTTGGCCGTATCCGGGATGATGATCCCGCCGGCGGTCTTTTCTTCGGCTTCGATGCGGCGAACGAGCACGCGATCGTGGAGCGGACGGAAAGTCATTATAGCCCTCACTTCTGGTTAAATCTGAACTGCTGGCACTCACCCGATGCGAGTGCCAGCAGTGGAAGCGCATATGTGGTCGGGGTCGGCCCGCGTCAACCCGGCGTCGCGGAAAATTCATATTCGCCGCGTCTGCTCCTCGCACACTGGCGGCGCTCCCCGAAGCGGGAAAGACGCGCGCCGCGCTGGAACCAAACAGGGTGCCCCGCGCCGCGATGATCGGCTAAGGAAAGCCCATGTCCCTGCACCCCGTCATCGCCGCGGTCACCGACCGCATCATCAGCCGCAGCGCGCCGGGCCGCCGCGCCTATCTCGATCTCGTGGCACGCGAAGCGGAGGGCGGCATCGAACGCCCGCGCCTGTCGTGCGGCAACCTCGCCCATGGCTTCGCCGCCGCCGAGGCCGACAAGCCGGCAATCCGGGCCGGCAGGGCGATGAACATCGGCATCGTCACCGCCTTCAACGACATGCTGTCGGCGCACCAGCCCTACCACCGCTACCCCGAACAGATGAAGCTGTTCGCCCGCGAAGTCGGCGCGACGGCGCAGGTGGCGGGCGGTGTCCCGGCGATGTGCGATGGCGTCACGCAAGGCCAGACCGGCATGGAATTGTCGCTGTTCAGCCGCGATACCATTGCCCTGTCGACCGCCGTCGCGCTCAGCCACGGCATGTTCGAAGGGCTGGCGCTGCTCGGCATCTGCGACAAGATCGTGCCCGGGCTGATCATCGGCGCGCTGCGCTTCGGCCATCTGCCCGCCATCCTCATCCCCGCCGGGCCGATGCCATCGGGCCTGCCCAACAAGGAAAAGCAGCGCATCCGGCAACTCGCCGCTCAGGGCCAGATCGGCCGCGAGGAACTGCTCGATGCCGAAGCCGCCAGCTATCATTCGGCCGGGACCTGCACCTTTTACGGCACCGCCAATTCCAACCAGATGCTGATGGAGGTGATGGGCCTGCACATGCCCGGTGCCGCCTTCGTCAACCCCGGCACGAAATTGCGCGACCGGCTGACCCGCGCCGCCGTCCATCGCCTCACCGAAATCGGGCGCGGCGGCGGCGATTATCGCCCGCTCGGTCATTGCATCGATGAACGCGCCATCGTGAATGCGGCGGTGGGTTTGCTCGCCACCGGCGGGTCGACCAACCATGCCATCCATATCCCTGCCATGGCGCGCGCCGCCGGCATCACAATCGATTGGGCGGATATCGACCGCTTGTCCGCCGCCGTGCCACTGATCGCCCGGGTCTACCCCAATGGCTCGGGCGATGTGAACCATTATGAAGCCGCCGGCGGCATCGGCTACACGATCAAGACCCTGCTCGACGCCGGGTTGCTGCACAACGATATCATGACCGTTGCCGGCGCCAGCCTCGCCGATCACAGCCGCCGCCCGGCGCTGGAAGGCGATGCGCTGGTCTGGCACGACGCCCCGGCGCAATCGCTCGACACCAGCATCCTGCGCAGTGCCGCCGAGCCCTTTGCCCGCGATGGTGGCATGCGGCTGGTGACCGGCAATCTGGGTCGCGGCACCTTCAAGACCAGCGCCGTCGATGCCGCGCGCCACACCATCGAGGCCCCCGCGCGGGTATTCACCAGCCAGGACGATGTCGTCACCGCCTTCAAAGCGGGGGAACTCGACCGCGATGTCATCGTCGTCGTGCGCTTTCAGGGGCCGCGCGCCAATGGCATGCCCGAACTCCACAAGCTGACGCCGCCGCTGGGCGTGTTGCAGGACAAGGGCTTCAAGGTCGCGCTGGTCACCGATGGCCGCATGTCAGGCGCCAGCGGCAAGGTGCCCGCCGCCATCCATGTCAGCCCCGAAGCCGCCACTGGTGGCCCGCTGGCGCGGGTGATGGATGGCGACATCATCCGGCTGTGCGGCCATGACGGCACGCTGGAATTGCAAGTCGCGCCCGATGTGCTCGCCGCGCGCGCTGC
>CAJAHV010000210.1 GCA_903939555.1 uncultured Alphaproteobacteria bacterium
GGAAATCTACAGCTATGGCCACCGCAATGTCTATGGCATGGCTTGGGATCCCAAGACCGGCGTGATGTGGGCCAGCGAGTTCGGCCCGGCCGGCGGAGATGAAATCAACAAGATCGTGCCAGGGCACAATTATGGCTGGCCCTTGGTGTCGTTGGGCCGGCACTATTCCGGCAACCTAGTTTCGGATCAGTCATTCCACCGGGATGGCATGGATGATCCGATGTATTTCTGGAATCCCAACTTCAATCCGGAAAACATGTTTTTTTACACCGGGAACAAGTTTCCCCGGCTGCAGGGCAGCCTGATCATAGCAGGTGCCAGTACCAAGAAGATCGCCCAGATGGTTATCCGCGGCGATTTCATCCGGCAGGGCGATACCATGCTGAACGAACTTGGCGTGCGTTTCCGCGATATCAGGCTGGGACCGGACGGGAATATATATGTTCTGACCGAAGGTCGCCTGCGCGGGCCGAATGACACCGACGGCATGTTGCTGCGGATTGAGCCGGCAACCGTCACCGCGGCCGCCGGCAAGCCGGATTGACGGGCGCAGCCCCTGGACAATGATTTTGGAGTGGTGATGCCGCGTTTTCTTCCCGGTTTGATGTTCGTGGTCTGTAGCCTCAGCGGCTCGTTGGCGACGGCCGCTGTGTCGCAGGCGATTAGTCTGCCTGACGCTGCCGGCCAGGAACAGGTGCTGGGCGCGTGCACGCGGTGCCACGGTGTCGATGTCATCGTGGCGCAGCCGCGATCGCCGGATCAGTGGGCGGAGGTGGTCAGCGTCATGGTCGGCCACGGTGCGGCGCTGACCGACGATGAGTACGACAAGATCGTGACCTATCTTTCGACTAATCTGGCGCCAAGGGATCCCGCAGACTGAATTGGCGGATAAAAGGCAGTGGAGCATACAATCACTATCGGCGTTCCATATTCAGCGAGTCCCGCGAGGCGCACGCCCCTTTATGCGCAGCTATATGTGCAAGTACTGGTGGCGATTGTCGCTGGCGGCCTGATCGGCCATTTCGCGCCCGAAACCGGCGTGGCGCTCAAGCCGTTGGGCGATGGCTTCATCCGGCTGGTCAAGATGATCATCGCGCCGGTGATCTTCCTTACCATCGTTACCGGCATTGCCGGCATGCGCAATCTGGGCAGTGTGGGCCGGGTGGCGGGCAAGGCCTTTGCCTATTTCCTTTTCTTCTCCACTATTGCGCTGATCGTTGGCCTGATCGTCGCCAATGTCGTCCAGCCCGGCGCCGGCATGAACATTGATCCGGCCACGCTGGAGACTGGCGCTGTTGATGATTATGTAAAGAAGGCCAAAGACCAGACGATTGTTGGCTTCCTTCTCGGCATCATCCCCGAAACCGTGGCCGGCACCTTTGTGGACGGCAATCTGCTGCAGGTGCTGTTCCTCGCCATTAGCTTCGGCATCGCGCTTTCCACCGCTGGCGAGGCGGCGCGGCCGGTGGTGCGCCTGTTCGAAGCACTGGGCGCCGGCTTTTTCAGGCTGGTGGCTATCTTCATGCGCGCCGCGCCCATCGGCTCCTTCGGGGCTTTTGCCTTCACCATCGGCAAATATGGCATTGGCTCCATCGCCAATTTGGCGGCGCTGGTCGCCACCTTCTACCTAACCTCGCTGCTGTTTGTCATCGTTGTGTTGGGGCTGGTGGCGCGCGCGGCGGGCTTCTCGATCTTCACGCTGATCCGCTATTTGAAGGCCGAACTGCTGCTGGTGCTAGGCACCTCCAGCTCAGAAAGCGCGTTGGCCAGTTTGATGGACAAGATGGAGCGCGCCGGCTGTCCACGCAGCATCGTGGGGCTGGTGGTGCCCACCGGCTACAGCTTCAACCTCGATGGCACCAACATCTACATGACGCTGGCCGCGCTGTTCATCGCTCAGGCTACCGGCATCACGCTCAGTTTGGGCGATCAGCTGCTTTTGCTTGGCGTCGCGATGCTCAGCAGCAAGGGCGCCGCGGGTGTGACCGGAGCCGGCTTCATCACGCTGGCAGCTACGCTGTCGATCGTGCCCAGCGTGCCGATTGCCGGCATGGCGCTGATCCTTGGCATTGATCGCTTCATGTCCGAATGCCGGGCGCTCACCAATTTTATCGGCAATGCAGTGGCAACGATCGTGGTCTCGCGCTGGGAACGCGCCATCGACGAAGACAAGTTCGCCGCC
>CAJAHV010000211.1 GCA_903939555.1 uncultured Alphaproteobacteria bacterium
CATGATTTCATCCTGTCGCTGCCCGATGGCTATGCGACGCAGGTCGGCGAGCGCGGCCTCAAATTGTCGGGCGGCGAGAAACAGCGCGTCGCGATCGCGCGGACGATCCTCAAGGATCCGGCGATCCTCATCCTCGACGAAGCCACCAGCGCGCTCGATTCGGCGACAGAAGCGGATATCCAGTCGGCGCTCGGCACCGTGTCGCAAAGCCGCACGACGCTGGTCATCGCGCATCGCCTGTCGACGATCACCGATGCCGACGAGATCATCGTGCTGTCGGCCGGGCGGATCGTCGAGCGCGGCAGCCATGACGCGCTGCTCGCCGCCAATGGTGCCTATGCCGAGATGTGGGCGATGCAACAGGCCGAAGCCGAACAGGATGCGGCGCTGGCGGCGGAATAGCGGCTTTCAGGCCAGCGGCTCCAACTGCCCTAGCGCCTCGTAGAGGAGCACGGCGGTCGCCACGGCGACGTTGAGGCTGTCGGCGGTGCCTTTCATCGGCATTTTCACCAGCGCGTCGCATTGCGCAGTATAGGCCACCGGCAGCCCGGCTTGTTCATTGCCCATCAACAGGAAACAGGGGGCGGTGTAGCGATGGGCGCGGTAATCGATGCTGCTGGTGTCGAGCGTCGCGCCGATGACTTCTCCGAGGCCCTCGCGCAGCCACCGAAAGAAATCCGGCCCGCTGGTCTGGGCGATCGCCCGCGTGAACAGCGCCCCCATCGAGGCGCGCACGGCTTCGAGGCTGAACGGGTCGCAGCATTGGTCGACAAGAATGACGCCGCCGGCGCCGGTGGCGTCGCAGGTGCGCAACATGGTGCCGAGATTGCCGGGGTCGCGGACATTTTCGGCGACGATCCATAGCGGCGCAGTGCTGCGGTCGACGCGCGACAGCGACGTGTCGGGGATGTCATAAGCAGCGGCGACGGCGCCGGGATTGTCCTTGCCGGTCAACCGATGCAGCAGGTCGCGCGTGCTGCGGATCGCCATGCCGCGCTGGGCCGTGACTGCGGCAATCAACGCCTGGGTCAGCGGATGGCTTTCGGCATCGGCGGCGAAGATCAGGTAGCGCGGCACATGGCCGGTTTCGAGCGCTTCGGTGCAGACGCGCAGCCCTTCGGCGAGGAAAAGCCCCTGCTCGCGCCGGCCTTTTTTCTCGGTCAACGCCTTCAGTGACTTGAACACGGCATTGGCCGGGCTGGTAATATCGGTAATCATGCCAATGCATCGATGCTGTAATGGTGCCACAGGAAGACCGCGAGCGCGCCGCGGTGCGGCCGCCAAGGTTCGGCGAGACTGCGCGTCGCCTTTTCGGTCGGGCGCTTGTCGAGCCCCAATATCTTGCCAAGTTCGATCTGCACGGCCAGATCGCCGGCAGGGAAGACATCGGGCCGGCCTTCGGCGAACAGCAGGTATATTTCCGCCGACCAGCGGCCGATGCCCCTGATGCTGGTCAGCGCCGTGATCGCGGCTTCGTCATCGGCTGGCAGGGCGTGAAAATCGATGCCGCCCGTCGCGATGGTCTGGGCGAGGCCCTGCACATAGCCGGCCTTCTGCCCCGACAGCCCGGCGGCGCGCAGCACGTCGATGGGGGTTTCGGCGATGCGGGCGTGATCGTCCATGTCGCCGCCACAGGCAATCTCGAGCTTGTTCCAGATGCTCGCCGCTGCCTTGACGCTGACCTGCTGGCCAACGATGGCGCGCATCATCGTGCCGGCACCGCGCGCCCGGCCGCGTGGTTCGGGATAGCCAGCGCGCGCCAAGGCATCCGCGACGCGCGGTTCCAGCTCGGCGACTTGGTCGAGCGCATGACGTAATTGTTCAGCGGTAAGCGACATTCGTGCGTTGTAGCGGCTGCGCTTCGCTTCCAACAACCCCCGGGGTATCGGGTGACCGTCGGAATCGGCTATAAGACCCGCAATCATGCTCGACGACCTGCGCCGCACCAGCTTTTTTCACGACAAGAACCGTGCCTTCTGGATACTCCAGGGCGGCGGCTGGGGGGCGTATCTGCTGTTGCGCGCCCTGTCGGGGCTGGCCAATTCGATGGGCGTGGCCTTCATCCTGCCGGCGGTGATCGTCACGGCGACGGGGTTTTCGCTGACGTTGCTGATGGCGGCAGCCTATCGCCGGATCATCGCGATGAAACCGGTCTTCGTCTGGACACTGTCGCTGATCATTCTTGGCGGCGCATCGGCGCTGTTTTCGGTGCTTGAAGTCTGGGCGCACGCGACCTTCTACCAACCCGGCTGGCAGCCACAAGGCATCGAATTTCTCGGCGCCATCCTGCTGGATTTCTCGGTGCTGGGGGCTTGGAGCGGCCTTTATTACGGCATCAACTATTACCTGCTGCTCGACGAACAATCGGAACGCATGATCAATGTCGCGGCACAGGCCAATGCGGCGCAGCTGGAAATGCTGCGTTATCAGCTCAACCCGCATTTCCTGTTCAACACGCTGAATTCAATCTCCACTCTCGTGCTGCTCAAGCAGACCGATCGCGCCAACGCCATGCTGTCGCGGCTGGCATCGTTCCTGCGTTACAGTCTGGTGGGGGAACGCGAGGGGCTGGCAACCATCGCGCAGGAAGCGGAGGCGCTGAAGCTTTATCTCGATATCGAACGGACCCGCTTCGAAAGTCGGCTGCGCACCCGTTTCGATGTCGCGCCGGATGTGATGGAGGCGCGGCTGCCTTCATTGCTGCTCCAGCCGATTGTTGAAAATGCCATCAAATATGCCGTTACCCCCAGTGAGGATGGAGCGGATATCATTGTCG
>CAJAHV010000212.1 GCA_903939555.1 uncultured Alphaproteobacteria bacterium
GCCGGCATCGATCGCCAGCGCCAACCCGGCCAGCGCCAGCAGCGACAGCGCAAACGGCAGGACTTCGCGGGTGACAAGGCGGGCGCTGCGGTCGGGCATGGTTTCGCCTATGTGCCGCCTTGGCGCCGGCGCGGCATTGATCCGCATCAAACGCGCCGTTAGGTCTTTTGTCCCATGAAGCCCCGCAACATCGTCATCCTGACCGGCGCCGGCGTTTCAGCCGAAAGCGGCGTCCCCACCTTTCGCGGCCCCGATGGCCTGTGGGAGGGGCATCATATCGAGGCTGTCGCGACGCCGCAGGCGTTCCGGCGCGATCCGCTGCTGGTGCAGCGCTTCTACGATGCCCGCCGCGCGGCGCTCGGCAAGGTGGTGCCCAATGCCGCGCATCTGGCGCTGGCACGGCTCGATGCCGAGTGGCGGGGCGAACTGCTGCTGGTCACGCAAAATGTCGATGATCTGCACGAACGCGGCGGCTCGCAGCGGCTGCTCCACATGCACGGCGAACTGCAACGCGCGCTGTGCACCGCCTGCGGCACCGCCCCGGCCTGGACAGGCGCGCTGTCGGATGATCCGCCCTGCCCGCGCTGCGGCGCGGCGCGGCTGCGGCCCGATATCGTCTGGTTCGGCGAAATGCCCTATCACATGGACGAGATCGAAATGGCGATCGGGCGTTGCGACCTGTTCGTGTCGATCGGCACCTCGGGAGCGGTCTACCCCGCCGCCGGCTTCGTGACACAGGCACAACGCGCCGGGGCGCGGACACTGGAGATCAACCTCGACCCATCGGCAGGGACGCCCTTGTTCGATGAAGCCCGGCACGGCCCGGCGGGGACGCAGGTGCCGAAATGGGTGGACGAGATGCTGGGGTAAAGACCGCCTCGCCCGCTTGCGGGAGAGGGGGCCTACTCCCCCACCGGCGTGATCACCGGCAGCACCAGATGGATGAACAGCAGCGCCGCCAGATAGGCACCCGCCGCGATCGCGAACATCGGCCAATAGCCGATGCCATTGTCGAGGCACCAGCCGGTCAGCTCGATGATCCCCGTGCCGGTCAGGTTGCCGGCGATGCCGCCCGCTGCCATCACGCTGGCCACCCGCGCCGTCGGCACGACATCGGCGGCCAGCCCGAAGATATTGGTCGAAAATCCTTGGTGGGCGAACAGCGCCAGCCCGATGATCAGCGCCGCCGCGGTGGCGCTGCCGGCGCTGATCGCCAGCGGGATCGGCAGGATGAGCACGGCATAGATCGCCATCGAGGTCTTGCGCGCCGCATTGACGCTCAACCCACGGCCCAGCAGCAGCGGAAACAGAAATCCGCTCGAAATCGCCCCCAGCGCCGCCATGGTGAAGATGATCGCCGTCGGCACCCCGACCTGCGCCTGCGTCAGGCCAAAGGTCTTGACGAGGAAATCGGTGCTCCAGAACAAAACGAACCACCACACGCAATCGGTCAGCGCCTTGGCGCCGATGACGGCCCATGACCGGGGATCGCGCAGCAGCACACCCCAATTGCCGTCGAGCCGCGACGGCGCGGCGACCGTGACCGGCACCAGCTTGCGCGTGCCCGCCACCCACAGCGCCAGCCAGACAAAGCCGAGCGCCCCGGTCAGCAGAAACGCCGATTTCCAGCCAAAGGCCAGCGCCAGCGGCGGAATGAGCAACGGGGTCAGGATCGCGCCGATATTGGGAGCGGTATTGACCAGCCCGAGCCCGAGCGAGCGCTGCTTCAGCGGCAGATAGGTTGCCGCCGCCTTGACCGCCGCCGGGGTATTGACCGATTCGGCCACCGCCAACACCGACCGCGCCATGACGAACTGGCCGACACTGGCCGCAGCGGCATGGCCCATGCCGGCCACGCTCCATACCGCGACGGCAACGCCATAGGCCAGCCGCACCCCGAAACGATCAACGAACCAGCCGACGAACAGCAACGCGCCCGCCGCCGACAATTGGAACACCGAGCCGATATGCGCGAAATCCTGGTCGCTCCAGCCGAATTCGGCCTCCAGAGTCGGCTTGAGCAGCGCCAGCACCTGGCGATCAACATAGTTGAGCGCCGTACCGGCAAACAGCAACGCGATCAGCAGCCAGCGGCCGCGATTGCTCATTTCCCCGCCCGCGACTTCGCCCGACATCCCGCCCCCGTTGCTGATTGCCGGGGACAGTGGCGCGGGCCGGCTATTTCAGCAAGCCCGAGCGGCGGCTGAAGCGGTGGCGCGTCAGCACATTCGCCGTGCCGCTGCCATCATCGGGAGTTGCCACCATCGTCACCGTCGCCGTATCGCCGGCGAGGCTGACATGGGCAAAGCCCCAGACCATGCCGCGCGCAAAGATCGGCTGATATTGCGGATTGCCCCGCGCCTGATGGCCCATGAAGGCGGTATTGAGCGGCCGCTGCTTGCCGGCCGCGCCGGTGACAATGGCGGGCAGTGGCGGCAGTTTCGTTCCCGGCATCGCCGTGCGGCAATCATCGGTCGCCAGTTCGAGCGTATGTTCGTGCCCGGCAAAATACAGATCGGCATGGCGGCACAGGGTCGGCAGCAAGGCGGCGCGCAGCGCCCGCGACTGCTGGAACTTGCCGCCGGCCGACGCCCAGAGCGGATGATGGCCGATGACGATCTTCCACTTCGCCGTCGATGCCTTCAGCCGGATTTCGAGATCGGCGACCAGGGCACGTTCGGCGGGCGTTGCCGGCACTGCCCAGGGCTCGGCGGTATCGAGAGCCGTCATCACGACTTCGCTGCCATCGTCGGCCAGCCTGTCATCGGGCACCTTTTCCCCGGCGAGCAGCACATGGGTGTCGAGCGCGAACACCTCGATATCGCCCTTGCCCGCTGGCGGCTGCGCCGCATAGCTGATGCCGTCCATATGAAAGGGCCGGGTGGTTTCATGAAAACGCACCTGCGCCATCGCCCCGGCGCGGCTGCTGTGCCAATCATGATTGCCGAGCACCGTGTAGATACGGAAATCCGCATCGCCCCAGCCGAACTTGCCATAGGGTTCGACGAACATGTCGTGGAAGCGCTTGGCATCATCGCGACCGTCGGCGCCGAGCGTTGCGCCATCTGGATAGATATTGTCGCCGAGCATGACGCCGAACTGGCAGGCGTGCGTGCGGCACCAATTGTCCATCGCCCGCGCTGTCGGCAGCAGCCCCGATGCCGCCACCGTGCTGCCCGCCACCTGCGCCAGCGGCGGCAGGGCGAATTCGGCTGCCGGGCGCTTTTCCTTCAGCCATTTCGCCCGGGCTTCAGCGATGAACGCCGCCTCGTCGCGCGGCGGCGTGACATCCGCGGGATCAAGATAATCCAGCCGGTAGCCGGTATCGCCAAAGGCGAGGAACGAGATCGCACCCGCCGGCGCGGCAGGACGCAGGCTGGTGCCCTGACCGGCACACCCCGCCAGCATGGCCGCAACGAGCAAGGGAACAAGACGCTGCGCCATCACACCCGATCCTCACACCCTCACTGCGTCAGAAGGTGACGCGAACCCCGCCGGTGTAGCGCCGACCAAAGGTTTCCCGCTCGACCGTGCGGGCATCGGTGCCGACAAAGCGCCGGCCCGGGCCGTTGAGCAGATTCGACAGATCCATATAGACTTCGAAATTCTTCGACACCGCATAACGCGCCGATACGTCGAGCTCGTCATCGAGCGCCCAGTAGAAATCGCCGCCCACCGCCGGCTCGCCGAGCGCGTCGATCCAGTTGGTGCGTATCTGGTACGACACCCGCGCCGAAAAGCCGTATTTTTCATAATAGGGCCCAACGTTGGCAACCATGTCCGACGTGCCGGGGAAGCGCACCTTGCGGCCATCCGGCGTCGTCGCCTCGCTCTTGTTGAAGGTGACATTGGTCTGGATACCAAAGCCACCGAAGAAGCCGGCATCGCGGCTGACATCGTCGATCTGCATCTGGAAGGCGGCTTCGGCGCCATAGATATAGCCGGTGCCGCCGTTGATGATGCTGCTCAGCACATAGTCCGACCGGTCGATGCCATTGCTGTTGAGCACATCGGAATTGAACTGGCGGGTGCTGCTGAACAGCACGTCACGGGCATGCTTGTAGAACAGGCCGGCCGAAATGAAGCCACCCATCGCCGGGTAGAATTCATAATAGAGATCAACGCCGCGGGTCTTTTCGGGAACCGCATCGGGGTTGCCGCCCGACACGCTCATGTTGCCATCGTTGAAGGTGAAATTGGGGCGCAACACCGGATAATCCGGGCGGGCGGCGCCGGTGTTGAGCGACAGCCGCAGCTTGTGTTCGTCGCTGATGTTCCAGTTAAAATGCATGCTGGGGTAAGCGGCGGTGAAATCGCTGTCGACGCGCAGGCGGCCGGTTTGCGCAAAGGCTTCGGCGCTGTTCTTCACATGCTCGACGCGCACACCATAAACGACATTACCCCAGTCGAAAGTCGTCAGGCCCATGGCGTAGCCCGAGAATACCTGTTCGCGGACCTTGTAGTAATTGGCATTGACGAAGGTGTAGTCGGCGAGCTGATCGACCTGGCTGACGATGTTGACGATGGCCTCCTTGGAAAAATACGGGAAGCTGTAGCCGAGCGGCAGCTTGCCCTTGTAATCGCCGGGAATGTTGACCGCGGCCGGTGACAGCGGCACGCCCGTGGCAGCAAAAATCGCCGCAGAATTCACATCGAGGATGCGTTCATCGACTTCCTTGACGCGGTTGTCATACTGGCCGCCGAAGCTGAATTTGGTGTCGCCGAACAGGCTGGTGTCGCGGCTGATATCAAGTCGCGCCGAATAGGCATCGGTGGTGTCCTTGGCCTTCAGCCCGCGCACCCGCGACAGCGTCAGCGGGAAATCCTGGATGGCCAGCACCCGGCTGCCGCGCGACAGCGTGCCGTCGGGCGCACGCAGGGTGCGGTACAGCTCGACCTTCGACAGCTGCTTGTCGGTCAGGTCATAAAAAACGCTGGGTCGGTTGGTGGCGGTGGCGCCGTTGGTGCCGAAGCCCGGGCTGTCGTAGTTGAGCTGCGCCGGCGCCGAACGGTCATCGACCGAACGCGTGTAATTACCGCGCCAGCTGACTTTCCAGTCATCGAACAGATGGTTGCCGCCAATGGTGTTGACGAACACCGACTGAACGAATTCACGCGCCAGCAGGTTGGAATTGATGTCGATGCCATGAACGGCACCCAAATACGGCGTATTGCCGGCACAAACATCGGCATAGCCCGTTGTGTTGGGCGCCAGCGCCGCCGGCGTCGCGCACGGCGTCGCCAGATTGGGCACCCGGCTTTCCTGGTCGTCCATGTCGAAGATGTAATTGCTGCGCAGTTCGTTGTCGGTGAACGCCGAATATATGCTCGTGGCAAAGATGGTGTTTTCACTGTCGGGCTTCCACTCCAGCCGGCCCGAAACGCTGTAGTTGCGGCGGGTCAGGCGATAGAGCTTGTTTTCGGTTTCCCGCGCCCAGACCCGAGGATTGTCGCCGGCGGTCGCCGGGCGCAGGTCGCGCGCCACGGTTTCAAAATCGGTTTCGAAATTGTCGGTCGCCATCTGGCGCGAATAGAAACTGCCCGATACCAGCGCGCCGATTTCGCCGATGCCGGTTTCCCAGCGGTCCGACACCACGCCGGTCGCTTCATATTCAGTGCCGTCACCCAGATCGACCTTGCCGACACCGCCGCGCAGCGCAACGTGCAGACCCTTGTAATCAAAGGGTGACCGCGTGACGACGTTGATGTTGCCAGCGATGGTTTCGCTCGTCATGTCGGGCGTCACCGCCTTGCGGACGATGATCTGCGACGCGATCGCCGACGGGATTGAATCGAAGCGCGCGTCGCGGCCTTCGGGCGACACGATGTTGATGCCGTCGAACGACAGCGTCGTCCAAGACAGCGGCGCACCGCGCAAATTGATATAGCGGGCCTGGCCCTGGTCACGCTGCACCGCCACGCCGGGCAGGCGGCTGACCGCCTGGGCGATGTTCTGATCGGGCAGGCGACCGACCGAATCGGCCGAAACCACACTGACCAACGACGGCGAGGCCTTCTGGAACTTCAGCGCGGCTTCCTGCGATTCCTTGATCGGCCGCGACCCCGAAACGATAATCTCGCTGTCCTCGGCGGCCGTTGCCGCGGCCGTGACGACCTGCGCCACTGCCGCGCTGCCGAATAGACCCGAAATGGCGACACCCGCCGACAGCGCCACGCGCAACGTCGCGGACACCCGGGTCCGACCGTTGGTAGTATACATGAAAAAGCCCCCCGAACGGTGAAATCGCACCAGACGATCGCGGCGTTACAGCGGTTTTATGACATCGACCTTGCCATTATATGACGATGTTGTTGCAGTGCGGGACGCCACGCCATTGTGGCCAATATGCCGCGACAGGTGCCGGCGGGTCAGGGGGCGCCAGCATCCGCCCCCGCTACCGCCGACCCGCCACGGAGGAAAAACCCCGCGTGCGCCGCCGCGTCACCCGCCAGCGTCACCCGCCGGCGCGGGCTACCGCCGCGGGCGTCACCCGGGTCCAGCGGGCGAGCAGGCCGAGCGCGCCCGGCACTGCGGCCAGACCGTTGATCAAGGCAAACCGGCCGGCGCGGCTGGTGGCGATGCGCTGCAACAGCGTGGCAAGTCGCACCTGGCGGGCGACATCGCCGTACAGCCGCGTCTGGAAATCCGCAGGCCCCGCGCCGGCGGCGAGCCGGTCGGCCGCCAGCCGCGCACCGTGCAGCGCCATGGCCATGCCGTCCCCGCAAAAACTCGGGATCACTGCGGCCTGATCACCCACCCGCCACAGCAGGTCGGCGGGCGCTGGCGCCGCATTTTTGCCGACAAAGCCGCCCGAACTGCCGCCGCAATCCGCCCGAACCGCGCCGTCATCGCGCCTTTCCCGGTCGGATCCGGGCATTTTCCCGGCATTTTCCCGCCCCTGTGGCGCGTTGTTGCGGAACAGATACCCATAAGGCACCCCCGCAATCGTCAACGGTCGGGCCAGCAATGCCTCGGCATCGGCGAGCAATCGCAACCCCGGCTCGCGCACCAGCGCCGCAAACAGCGCCTCCCAGCGCCCGCCCAGCGCCTTGAAACGCCCGCGTTCGACCAGCAGACACAGGTTCAGCCGGTCATTTTCCACGCATTGCAGCCCGGCATAGCCGCCATCATAGGCCGTCACCGTCACCGCCCCGGCCAGCGCGGCACGCAGTTTCGGGGTCGCCTTGAAGAACATCTTGAAGCCGATCAGGTCATCGATCGTGCCCGACGGGTCACGCGCCACCCC
>CAJAHV010000213.1 GCA_903939555.1 uncultured Alphaproteobacteria bacterium
CAGCCCGAACAGGCGCCCTGCATCTCAAGGAAGACGGTTCCCTTGTTGAAGCCGCGATAGACGATATCACCGCCATCACCCGCCACCTGCGGCCGGATGCGCGTGTCGATCAGTTCGATGATCTGGCTCACGATCTCGGCATCGGCCGGGTCATCATTGACCGTCGGACCAGCGGCGACAGCCGAAAAAAGCGGCGCCCCCGAGCTGAAATGATCGACGAGCACACCGAGCACCTGGGTCTTGAGTTCTGCCCAATCCGCCGCGCCTTCGGCTTTGGTGACGCTGATAAACTCGGCGCCGAAGAAAACCCGCTCGACATCGCCGAGCCCGAACAGCGCCGTGGCGAGCGGCGAGGCCTGCGCCGCTTCGGGGGTGGCGAAATCAGCGGTCGTGCCATCGGTGATGCTGCGGCCCGGGCGGAACATCAGCGTGGCGGGATTAGGGGTACGTTCGGTTTCGATGAACATCTGGGGGAACCCTCGGACACGATTGCCGCGTTGATGTGGCGGGTTCGCGGCAGGGAATCAACCCGTAGCAGGGCCACCCCTGGAAAAATCATACAAATTTGGTCATGTTTCCTGCTCAAGTCAGCGATTCAAGCCGATCGGCATCAAGCCCGCCCGGCACGATGATAACGACGCAGGGCAATTGTCCGGCACGTTCACCGGTAAAAAAACTGATCAGCGGCCCCGGCGCACCGCGCGGCGCGGCGCCCAGCACCAGCGCGCGCACCGTCGCATCGCTGCGGACGTGATCGAAGATCGCCGGTGCCGCGTCGCCCTTCAGGATGAACGTCGTCGGGCGCACACCGGCCAGCGTTTCAGCTTCATCGGCCACTGCCACCAGCAACGCCCCGGCTTCCGCCTCGGCTTCGGCGGCCATGGCTTCCTGCACCCCGCCCCATTGCATGAATTCCGGCGGCGCCACGACATGCACGAGGGCGAGGCGAGCGCCGACATGACCGGCGCGCAACGCTGCAAATCGCAGCGCAACGCGGCTTTCAGCGCTCTGGTCGATCACTACCAGATAGGTCGGGGCGGTTTCCATCTCCCACCAAGCTACAGGCAAAGCGGCATGAGCGAAAGCCGCCTGCAGCAAGGCCGGCCTCTGCATCGGCAGGCTGGCCGACACCGCGCTTGGAAATGATCGTGGGCTCGCTCGCCTGGATGAGGTCGAAACGCTAGGATTAATCACTCATCCACCGGGCCGAAGCCCTTTTTCCAGATCAGCATGGTGCGTTCGAATTCGCAGATGACCACGCCGTGCTGGTTGCGGCCGGTGGTACGGATCGTCACCAGCCCCTGTTCGGGCCGCGATTTCGACAGACGTTTCTCCAGCACCAGCGATTCGGCGTACAGGGTATCCCCGGCAAATACCGGCGCCGTCATGCGGATGTCGCGCCAGCCAAGGTTGGCCACCGCCTTCTGGCTGACATCGGAAACGCTCATTCCGACCAGGATCGCCACCGTCAACGGCGACGCCACCAGCGGCTTGCCGAACTCGGTTTTCGCCGCATAGACATGGTCGAAATGCAGCGGATGGGTGTTCATCGTCAGCAGGGTGAACCAGACATTGTCCTGCTCACTGATCGTGCGGCCGGGGCGATGCTCATAAACATCGCCGATGCTGAATTCCTCGAAGGCGCGACCATAGGTCTCGCGATAACGCTGCGGCCCGATTTCGATCACGCCGCGCCGCATGCAACTCCCCTTGCTGGTGCCAGTTTACCCTTACAAATCACTCGGTCGACCAGAACAAGTCAACCATCAGCGCTGCGCCATGTTCAAACCACTGCTGTTCGCCGGCGTGTCGCTGAGCCCTGTCACGGCGATGCCACCGCGATGCCACTGCCGAGCCGGCGCCCTCCGATGACGCCCCCCGGTGAAACCAATTGGGCCGATTTCACGAAGCGCATAGATACCAAGCGCGCCGAGACCAGATCGACTAAATAATTCGCCGTCAGGTCCAAACGCAATTGACTGGGTGACGCGCCACCCCTGGCGGGGCTATGACTTGGTGCGATGGATCTGTACCTCCCCATCGCCGAAATGTCGGTCAACGCCATCGTCATCATCCTGCTGGGTGGCGGTGTCGGTTTTTTGTCGGGCATGTTTGGCGTTGGCGGCGGTTTTCTGACCACGCCGTTGCTGATCTTCTACGGCATCCCGCCGGCGATCGCGGTGGCCTCATCAGCCACACAGATCACCGGTTCCAGCGTATCGGGCGCCCTGGCCTATTGGCGGCGGGGACAAGTCGATGTGAAAATGGGGATGGTGCTGGTCGCCGGCGGTATTATCGGTGCCGGGCTGGGACAAATCGTCTTTCGCAAGCTGCAAAAGATTGGCCAGATCGATATCAGCATCAATATCATCTATGTGCTGTTTCTGGGGATCATCGGTACGCTGATGCTCAGGGAAGCGATCACCGCACTACAGGCCGAACGGCGTATCGCTGCAGGAGACGCGCGGCCGCCATCACGATTGCGCCGCCATCTGCCGTGGATCGCGGCGCTGCCGGGCAAGACGCGTTTTTATAAATCGGGGCTTTATATTTCTCCGCTGGCGCCGCTGCTGCTTGGCGGCATCGTCGGCATCCTGACGGTCATCATGGGCATCGGCGGCGGCTTCATCATGGTACCTGCGATGCTCTATCTGCTCGGCATGTCGGCGAGCGCGGTGGTTGGCACGTCGCTGTTCCAGATTATCTTCGTGACAGCAGCGACGACGCTTTTGCACGCCACCTCGTCGAAATCGGTTGATATCGTGTTGGCAATGCTGCTGCTCGTCGGCGGCGTCGCCGGCGCCCAACTGGGGGTTCGGGCGGCGCAGCGGCTGAAACCCGAAAAGCTGCGGTTGGCGCTGGCGCTGATCGTGCTGGCAGTGGCGGCAG
>CAJAHV010000214.1 GCA_903939555.1 uncultured Alphaproteobacteria bacterium
GACATTGTCCCATTCCGCCGGCGGCAGTCCGGCGATCATTTCGCGGCGCACCTCGATCAGCGGTTCGGCCTCGATGGCGGCGGTGACGCGGCCGGCGAAATCATCCCGGTCGACCGCCAGCGCCGATCCGGCCGGCACGCGCGAGGCATCGGCGGCGGCCATGATAAGGCTGCCCAGCGTGCGCATTTCCTGATGGATGAGGCCCACCGCATTGTTGTCGGGGTCATCGGACCGAAAACTGTTCGAACAGACCAGCTCGGCGAACTTGTCGCTGTGGTGCGCATCAGTGCCATGCACGCCGCGCATTTCGTGCAGGATGACCGGCACGCCGGCCCGCGCACAGGCCCAGGCGGCTTCCGAACCGGCAAGGCCGCCGCCGATGATGTGGATGGGTTTGTTCATGACGCTGCTATGCCGGCGGTCGCGGATTTTGCGCAAGGGGCCTGTGCCGCCTTCCCATGACCGACAGCCGCCGCTATAGCCGCCCCGACGCGGGATTCTGCCGCGATTGACCCGGTTGGATTGGATCATGGCAAGTCGCCAGCGCCTTTGTCTTCAGGCCTTGCAGGGCCGCTCCTACGCAGGAGCCTGCTGAACCATGCCCAAGCTGACCGTCGATGGTATCGAAGTCGAGGTGCCGGCCGGTGCCACCGTGCTGCAGGCCTGCGAAGCGGCCGGCGTCGAAGTGCCGCGCTTTTGCTATCATGAGCGGCTGAGCATCGCCGGCAACTGCCGCATGTGCCTCGTCGAAATGGAAAAGGCGCCCAAGCCGGTTGCCAGCTGCGCCATGCCCGCCGCCGATGGCCAGGTGGTGATGACGACGACCCCCAAGGTGAAAAAGGCCCGCGAGGGGGTGATGGAGTTCTTGCTCATCAACCATCCGCTCGATTGCCCGATCTGCGACCAGGGCGGCGAATGCGACCTGCAGGACCAGTCGATCGCCTATGGCAAGGGCTTCACCCGCTATCAGGAAAACAAGCGCGCGGTCACCGAAAAGCACATGGGGCCGCTGGTCAAGACGATCATGACGCGCTGCATCCATTGCACCCGCTGCGTGCGCTTTGCCGAGGAAATCGCCGGGGTCGAGGAAATCGGCGCCATCGGTCGCGGTGAGAACATGCAGATTACCTCCTATCTCGAAAAGGCGGTGACCAGCGAGGTTTCGGGCAACATCATCGATCTGTGCCCGGTCGGCGCGCTGACTTCCAAGCCCTATGCCTTTCAGGCGCGGCCATGGGAATTGACCAAGACCGACGGCATCGATGTGATGGACGCAGTCGGCAGCAATATCGTCATCGGCTCGCGCGGACCCGCCGTTTTGCGCATCACGCCGCGCATCAACGACGACGTCAACGAGGAGTGGCTGGCTGACAAGGGCCGCTTTGCCATCGACGGGCTCGGCGAGCGCCGGCTCGACACGCCCTGGGTGCGCCGTGATGGCCGCTTGCAAAAGGCGAGCTGGGTCGAGGCTTTCGCCGCCATCCGCGACGGGCTGGCCGGGGTTTCCGGCGCGCAGATCGCCGGGATTGTCGGCGATCTCGCCGCTGTGGAAGACATGGTGGCGTTCAAGGACCTGCTGGCGACGCTGGGTTCGACCCGCATAGAAGCCCGGCAGGATGGCGCGCTGCTCGCCACCGCGCAGCGTAGCGACTATCTGTTCAATTCGGGGCTTGGCGGCATCGAAAATGCCGATGTCGTGCTGCTCATCGGCACCGATCCGCGCCGCGAGGCACCGCTGCTCAACGTGCGGTTGCGCAAGAAGGCGGCGCGGCGCCAGTCGAAAATCTATGGCATCGGTCCGGCGGTCGATCTGACCTATCCGGTCGAATGGCTCGGCGATGATGCAGCGCTGCTCGGCAATCTGCCCAAGGCGGTTGCCGAGGCGCTGGCCGCGGCCGAACGCCCGGCGATCATTCTTGGCATGGGCGCGCTCAAGCAGCCCGGCATGCTGGCGGCGGCGCAGGCGCTGGCCGGCAGGATCGGCGTGGTTCGTGACGGCTGGAACGGCTGGAATGTGCTGCACACCGCGGCGGCGCGCGTCGGGGCGCTCGATCTCGGACTGACGACCGCTGATGGTGTGGCGGGCATCCTCGCCGACACGTCGCTGAAGGCGCTGTTTCTGCTCGGTGCCGACGAGATTTGCACGAGCCAGGCCAAATCGGTGTTTACCGTCTATGTCGGCAGCCATGGCGACCATGGCGTGCGCCATGCCGATGTCATCCTGCCCGCCGCCGCCTATACCGAA
>CAJAHV010000215.1 GCA_903939555.1 uncultured Alphaproteobacteria bacterium
GAGTTGATTGGTTATGCGCCTTCGATCCGTCGCAATATTGTCGGCTTGCCGATGCGGCCACTGTCGGCCAGTGAAGTCCGCGATGTGATCGCCATCGGTGAAGCGTCGGCAGAAATCCAATATTCCGACGAAGCTGTTGCGATGGTGACCGCGATGGCTGGCGGTTCACCTTACCTGGTCCGCCTCATCGCCCACCAGGCGGGTCTCGCTGCCCTGAGTGAACGCAAATCGATCGTCGATGAAAATCACGGCAGGGCAGCGGTCGAACGCGTGTTGACAGATTGGAATGCATCGCTCCCACGCCGGGTCCAAGCCAACCTTGGCCGCGACGAAGCGCGGGCGCAATGGCCGCTGCTGGTCGCCGCCGCGCGCGCTGGCAGTTCGGCCGACGGATTTTTCGGGATCGACGATGTCTTCACCGAACTCAATGGCGCCCAATCGACCACGATGATCGAACGCGAGTTGAAACGCTTTGCCCAACCACATGACCTTCTGGAACTGCATGATTTGGAAAACGAGTTGCGCTTTCGTTTCCGTTACCCCGGGGTGTCGTCATTGCTGTTGATGTCGGCGGCAATGGCACAGATGGCGGCTTGATTGCCGTTGGAACACGCGGTGATTGCGGAACTGATGGCAAAATTTCACATCCATCGGTTGGTGCATGCTGGAGGTGGAAACTGGTCACTGCGCCCGCGCTTCATGAAGCGCGGGCGGATTGAGGTTGGACTTTGCAGCCGTGACGGCTCTGGTCTGGCGCGGGCGCAGGCTCCTACCCACCCCGGCAGCCACCGATCTATCGCCGAATGCGCCGGAATTCCGGATGCTGATCATCAGACCGACAGGCGGCCCGCACCGGTGCGCCGTCAGCCGGATGCCTCCTGCCGTCTCTCACGCGCGATGCTCGCAGGCCGGTCTTTATGACGGCCACACAAGCAACGCTTCCGCGCGTTTCGGTCATCATCCCGCATCTGAATACGCCTGACGCGCTCGACCGCTGTCTCGCCTCGGTCACCGCTCAGGGGCTCGACCATGGCGCTGCCGAAATTATCGTCGTGGACAATGGTTCGAAATTGTCCATTGCCGCCGTGATGGCGCGCTACCCTCAGGTTTGCTTTCTTTCCGAGCCAACACCCGGGCCCGGGCCGGCGCGCAACACGGGTGTCGCTGCGGCCCGAGCACCGATACTGGCCTTCATAGATGCCGATTGTCGGGCAGCGCCGGACTGGTTGCAAAACGCAGTGACAGCGGCGGAAGCTGCTCCCGGCAGGGCTGTGGTGGGCGGCGACATCCGGATCGATTTCGTTGATCCGGCGCGGCTCGCCCCCATTGAAGCCTATGAAGCCGTGTTCGGCTTTCGTCAGAAAATGTACATCGAGACGCGGCGCTTCTCGGTTACCGCCAACCTGGCCATGGACCGTGCCGTACATAGCGCAGTCGGACCTTTTGGCGGAATCGACAAGGCCGAAGACCTTGACTGGGGGCAACGCGCCCATGCCAGCGGCTACACAACCCGATATCTGCCGACAATGCGTGTCTACCACCCTGCCCGGTCCGATCTCGCGGCACTGGAGCGCAAATGGCAACGCCATATTCGCCATGACTGGAACAGCAATGGCACCAGCGCTGCCGCTGTCTGGGTCTGGCGGCTACGCGCCTTGGCAATGTTGGGGTCGATCCCGTTCGAAGCCATAAAGCTTTTTCGGTCAGACCGGATTGCCGGCCTTCGCAACCAATTCGCCGGGATCACGCCGCTGGCTCAAATCCGCTGGTTCCGCTGTGCCGAGATGTTGCGCGTGATGCAGGTGGCCGATGAGAACGGCGGTGACGCCTGGAACCGCGTCACATGAAAATCGCTTATTATTAAGGAATCGTTCTCGACAAACCGTTCTTTATTGACCAAGGCGAGATGTCCGCGCATTTACGCTTGATATAGTTGACCATTATCGCTCTCAGGAGTTCCCACGAATGACATCCGTTCGCATTGCAGCCTTGGCTCTGGCTGGCACTGGCATCCTGGCGCTGTCTGCCTGCGGAAACTCGGGCAAACTGCCCGATGGCCAGGTCGTCGCCACTGTAAATGGCAAAGATGTAACGATCCACGAGTTGAATACCGAAATAGGGCTGATCCCCAATCAGGGTGATGATTCCCTGCGCAAGCTGGTGGAATCAGTCGCGCTGGCTCGCGTGATCGAACGAAAAATGCTGGTGCAGGAAGCGGCAAAGCGCAAGCTCGATCAGAACCCCCAGTTTTTGCTCGCCAAACAGCGGATCAATGAGACTTTGCTGGTGCAGGCGCTGCAGGGCGACGTTCAGCAGAAGGTGACCGCAACCCCGCGTGAAAATGCCCAGAAGTTCGTTGCGCAAAATCCCCAGGTGTTTGCTGATCGCAAGATTTTCACGCTCGATCAGATCCAGTTCCTGCGCCCGGCCAACATCGACGAACTGCCGCTGAAAGAAGCCAAGACGATGGGCGATGTTGAAAAGATCCTCGTCGGCGCGAACATCGAATATCGCCGTGCACCCCAGCAGCTAGATTCACTGACCGTGAATCCGGAACTCACGACCGAAATCGTCCGCCTCAGTTCGATGGTCAATCCTGAACCGTTTATGTTCGCCGACCAGCCAGAAGGCGCGCCGGCGCCGATAATTTTCATCAACAGTGTGACCAACGCCAAGACGCAGCCATTTATTGGTGAACGCGCCATCACCTATGCCCAGAACATCCTGCAACGACAGGAAATCCAGAAGCGCTTGGGCACCGAGCTCAAGGCCTGGACAGAAGCCTATAAATCCAAGATCGTCTATGCAAAGGGTTATGGCCCGCCAGTGTTCCCCAAAACACCCGCGGCGCCCAAGGCCGCTGCCGTAAAAGCCGTCGCGGCTCCTGCTGCTGTCACGACCCGGGGGCCTGTCGCAGCGAAGTAAACCTGACCCCAAGGTCCAATCGCAAGCGACAGAAAGTCCGGTTTTGAAACCCATCCATATTGGCCTAGTTTGGCACACGGTCGCGTCGGGCAATATGGGGGTGGGCGCGCTGACCATTGGCAATATCGCTCTGGCCCGGGCGGCGGCAGCGCGAGCGGGGCTATTGCCGCGCTTCACGATTTTCGGCAGCGTCGAACCGGGAAAACCGTACGTCAACGACCCCGACGTGGACTATCGCGCGATCACCGGCAACTACATGGTTGCGCCCGGAGGTTACTGGGCAGACCTGAAATCGATCGATATCATGCTGGATATCGGTGCCGGTGACAGCTTTGCCGATATTTATCCCAACAAACGCTACGCCTATATTATCGCCACCAAGGCGTTGGCACTGGCTCGCGGCAAGCGCCTTATCCTGTCGCCACAGACTATCGGGCCGTTTTCGCGCCAGCCGCATACAGCCCTTGCCGCCTGGGCATGCCGGAAGGCCGAAGTCATATTCGCGCGCGATCCGATATCGATGAGCGTACTGCGCGAGATGGCACCCGATGCCCAAGCCCGGCAAGCGATCGATGTCGCCTTCGCGCTGCCTTTCGATCGCACCGACCGTACGCCGGGCGGTCCGGTGCGCGTCGGCCTCAATGCTTCCGGACTGCTGATGAGTGGCGGCTATTC
Source organism: uncultured Alphaproteobacteria bacterium (assembly GCA_903939555.1). GTDB lineage: Bacteria > Pseudomonadota > Alphaproteobacteria > Sphingomonadales > Sphingomonadaceae > Sandarakinorhabdus. The sequence continues at coordinate 3,601 of CAJAHV010000215.1, forward strand.
GGGCCAGAATGAATTCGGCATCAGTATCAATTATGCGGCACTGACCCGCGCCATCATCGCTGATTTCCTGGCAATGCCGAATGTCGAAGTAACGCTGATACCGCATGTCATTGCATCCGGCATAGCCCGCGATGATGACAGCAGCGCCGCCGACCAATTGAAGTCCGAATTTCCTGCGCTGGTGCGCAGGCCCGAATTTTCCTCGCCTTCAGCAGCCAAGTCATTCATATCCGGCCTTGATTTTCTGGTCGGGGCTCGCATGCATGCGACGATTGCGGCCTATTCGGCCGGGGTGCCGGTAGTGCCCATAAGCTACAGCCGCAAGTTCGAAGGCCTGTATGGCGGGCTACACTATCCGTGGTTGGTGCCGGCCAAGGGCCTGACGACCGAACAAGCACGGGCGTTCGTCCTTGATGCTTTTGCCCGGCGCGACGAAATGGCCGCGGACATCCGCAAGGGCGACCCGGTGATCGCTGCTGGCCTTGAAGTCTATACAGCCGAGCTTGCCCGGCAATTCGCAGCGGTATCAGCATGACCCGTCACGTCCCTTCCCCGGCGTTGGCTCGTGTCGAAAGGGGGCAGCTTTGCACCGGATGCGGCCTGTGTGCCGCCATCGCGCCAGCGGCCATCACCATGTCCATGGTCGATCCCGGCTATCTTCGACCGCAGCAATCCGCTGCACTTACCGCTGCGCAAGATGCGGAAATCGCCGTTGCCTGCCCCGGTCTGGTGATAGACGAAAGCGATCAGCCGCCGGCGCCTTTCGTCGATCCGCTATGGGGCCCGGTGCATTACGTCGGGACTGGCCATGCCAATGATGCGGCCTTGCGCCACCAGGCTTCTTCTGGCGGAGTCATTTCGGCACTGCTCATGCACGCACTGTCGACTGGTCTTGTCGATTATGTCGTCCAGACCGGCGCCGACCCCGACCTGCCGACCGGGAACCAAACTCGCGTTTCGACGAGCGATGGCGACATCCTTGCCGCAGCCGGTTCACGCTACACGGCATCGGCACCACTGGCCGGGTTGGAAGACTGGCTGGCGCGGCCGGGACGGTTCGCTTTTGTGGGCAAGCCTTGCGACGTTTCGGCCTTGCGGGCCCGCGCTCGTCACGATCCGCGTATCAACGCCAGAGTGCCTGTCGTGTTGGCGTTTTTTTGTGCGGGCATCCCCAGCACCGCAGGCACCCGCCGTATTCTCGATCGGCTGGGGGTCGATCCCGATGATGTGACGGCCTTCCGTTATCGCGGCGATGGCTGGCCAGGTTTCGCCAAGGCCACACTCAAGGACGGCAGCATCCGCCAGATGAGCTATGCCGACAGTTGGGGCGACATCCTGTCGAAAGAAGTCCAGTTTCGCTGCAAGATATGTCCCGATGCCACCGGCAATGTCGCCGATGTCGCCTGCGCCGATGCGTGGGAGGGCAATGAACGCGGCTACCCAAGCTTTGAGGAACAGGCAGGCCGCAGCCTCGTCATCGCGCGCACGACCGCCGGCGCCGCCCTGCTCGCCACAGCCGAGGTCGCAGGGCGCATCTTTATCCAACCACTCGAAACGGCCGCCATCGCCGCGATGCAACCCGCCCAGGCACGCCGCAAGAAACAGATATTGTCGCGCCTGGCCGCGTTGATGGTGACCGGCCGGCCATGGCCGCGCTATCGAGGACTGCGTTTATGGGCTGCTGCAGCTCGGGACAACCCCGTTGCGCAGGCTCGCAGCTTTGCCGGGCTTGTCCGCCGCCTGGTACAAGGGCGAGCCTGATGGTAACAGCAGCAGCCAATCGCCGGGGGATCATCCTGGCCGGAGGATCCGGCACCCGGCTGTATCCGTTGACCAAGCCGGTCTCCAAGCAACTGATGCCGGTTTATGACAAACCGATGATCTATTATCCGCTGTCGGTTCTCATGCTCGCCGGCATACGCGAAGTGCTTGTCATCACGACGCCAGCCGACAGTGCGGCTTTTGCCGGGTTGCTGGGGGATGGCAGCGACTGGGGGATGGACATCCGCTACGCCGTGCAGCCCGAACCCAAAGGGCTGGCGCAAGCCTATCATATCGGGGCGGAATTCGTTGGCGATCGGCCATCGACGCTGATTTTGGGTGACAATATCTTTTATGGCCATGGCCTGCCCGATCTGCTGGCACGCGCCGGATCCCGCCAGGATGGCGCGACCGTGTTCGGTTATTACGTCAAGGACCCTGCCGCCTATGGCGTGGTGTCGTTCAATGCCGCTGGCCGCGCCGAAACCATCGAAGAGAAACCAACCAATCCTAAATCCAACTATGCGGTGACCGGGCTGTATTTCTACGATGGAGACGCCGTACGACTGGCCCGGGACGTCCGCCCATCACCGCGCGGCGAACTGGAGATTACCGATCTCAACCGTCTGTATCTCGAAGCCGGCAAACTCGAAGTCGAACTGATGGGCCGCGGCTTTGCCTGGCTCGATACGGGCACGCACGGATCGTTGCTCGATGCCGGAATGTATGTGCGTATCGTCGAAGAACGCCAAGGCCTGAAAATTTGCTGCCCGGAAGAAATCGCCTGGCGGCAGGGTTTCATCTCGGCCGCGCAACTCGAAATGATCGCGCAACCGTTGCGCAAATCGGGTTATGGCGAATATCTTCTCGAACAGTTGCGCATCGAAGGCTGACAGGTTGCGTGCAGTTGCGACATCCGGCAATGCAAAATCAGCATTACAATGTCGATTCAACTCATTGACAGGAATATGAAATGTCGACCATCGACTTAATGCGACCGATTTTGGCATGAACGTCATCGACACCGCGCTGCCGGGCGTCAAGCTGATCGAACCAAAACTGTTCGGCGACGACCGCGGCTTCTTCATGGAAAGCTGGAACGCGCAAACTTTTGCCGACAATGGCCTCGATCTGCACTTCGTGCAGGACAACCACAGCCGGTCAGCACAGGGCGTGCTGCGGGGGCTGCATTATCAATTGCAGAACCCGCAGGGCAAGCTGGTGCGGGTCACCGCCGGTGCCGTATTTGATGTCGCGGTCGATCTGCGGCGCTCGTCTGCGCATTTTGGTCGCTGGGTCGGTTATGAATTGTCCGATGCCAACAAGCGCATGTTATGGGTGCCGCCCGGTTTTGCGCATGGCTTTGTCGTGCTGAGCGAAACTGCCGACTTCCTCTACAAATGCACGCAATTATATGATGGCAGCGATGATCGCGGCATCCGCTGGAATGATCCGGCGATCGGGATCGACTGGCCGCTGGC
>CAJAHV010000216.1 GCA_903939555.1 uncultured Alphaproteobacteria bacterium
CGGCCGATCTGCGCAGCGTCGATGCGATCATTGCGGCGGAAGGCGCCGCCGGGATCAGCGCCGCCTTCGGTCCCTCGACCGTCGGTGTCACCCGCAGCGTGCGCATCACCGATGCCAGCGGCAGCCGCGTCGTGGCTATGTCCAAGGCCGATTTTGCCATCCAGCCGATAAGCCCGCGGTTCGGCAGCCGGATCATCACCGAAGGCGGAAAGCGGATCGGCTATGTCAATCTGCGAACCTTCATTTCGACCGCCGATCCGCAACTGCGGGAGGCCTTTGCCGGCTTCAAGGCACAGGGTGTAACCCAGATCATCGTTGATTTTCGCTATAATGGCGGCGGGTTGGTTTCGATCGCCGAGCTGATGGGCGACTTGTTGGGTGACAATCGCCTTGCGTCCGACGTGTTCAGCATCACGGCGTTCCGGCCGGAAAAATCATCGAACAATTCAACAAAATTCTTCAACCGCCAGGCGCAATCGGTCGCGCCGATCCGCATCGCCTTCATCGGCACAGCCGCCTCGGCTTCGGCGAGCGAATTGGTTATCAACAGCTTCACCCCCTATCTCGGCACGGCAAGCGGGCTGATCGGCGCCAATACCTTCGGCAAGCCGGTCGGCCGGATCGCCCGCGATCAGGTGGCGTGCGACGATCGGCTGCGCGTCGTAGCCTTTGCCACGCAGAATTCGGCGCGGCGCGGCGAATATTACAACGGCCTCGCCAGCGAAGTCGCCGCCAGTTGCCGCGCCGATGACGCGCTGTCGTCCCCGATGGGAGATCCGGCCGAAGCCTCGACCCGCGCCGCGCTCGATTTTCTTGCCGGCAAAGCCTGTACGCCGATCAGCAGTGACGCCCGCGGCGCCGCGATCGGCGAGACGCCGCGCGACCGCCGCGTGCTGCTGGTTCCCGACCGGCCCGGTGTCGCCCAGCGTGAAGTGCCGGGCACGTTCTGAGCTGGCTTGCCGTTGCGTCGCGGCGCTTATCTCCGTCGCCCCGCTTTGCGGAGCCGAGTTTTGCTTGCTCTCAGGCCGCGCGCACGCCCTGCACGCCGGTGCCGGTGTGCAACACGCTCTCCACGCCGTCGCGGATATGGAAAACTGTGCCCTGTGGCGCATCGGCGGCGACCCGCACACCATGCCAGTCCTGACCACCGACAATCAGCCCGCGCAGCACCCGCGCGGTTATGCCGTGGCTGATCGCCAGCACCGGCCGTGCCGGATCAAGCCCGGCGAGCCAGTCGCCAAGGCGTTCGGCGATCGCCGGGAACCATTCGCCTCCCGGCGGCGGCACTGCGAACAATCGGCGCTCGGCATCGACGATCGGCCCGGTTTCGGCGACGATGTCGGCATAATAACGGCCTTCCCAATCGCCGACATCGATTTCGAGCAGCCGCTTGTCCGGCCGCCAGTCGAAGAAGTCACGCTGCAGGTGTTCACCGATAATCGCAGCGGTCTGCTGGGTCCGGCCCGACGGCGACACCCACAGATCGCGACCAGCGGCCGTACCCGCCGCTGCCAGCGCCGCGCCCATCGCTTCGGCCTGGTTGATGCCGGCGCGGGTCAGCGGCGTGTGCGCCATATGACCCTGCATGCGCGCTGCCGCGTTGAAAACGGTTTCGGCGTGGCGGGCGAGAATGATGTCCATGGGTTCCCGATCAGCTGGTGAACCGGGGCGGACCCGGTATAATTCGCACCTAGTCTATCAGTTTGCTGCAACTTCGCCACTACCATGCGGCGCTGGGGGCGCTATAGTCACAGTGGCAACCCCAGTCACGGGCACACAAGGATTGTAAATGAAGGCGACGGTCGAACGCGCTACGCTGCTGAAATGCCTGGCGCACATCCAGTCGGTAGTGGAACGCCGCAACACTATTCCGATCCTGTCCAACGTGCTGATCGAAGCGCGCAGCGATGGTTTGCGCCTGATGGCGACCGATCTTGATCTCCAGGTCGTCGAAACCATCCCGGCGGTTATCGACATCAATGGTGCCACTACCGTCGGCGCGCACACATTGTTCGATATCGTGCGCAAATTGTCCGAAGGCAGCCAGGTCGAACTGGCCGTCGCCGGCGACAAGATGACGGTGGTCGCCAACCGCTCGCGGTTCAGCCTCGCAACGCTCAAGCGCGATGATTTCCCGGTCATTGCCGAAACCGAATTGCCGACGGTGTTCTCGCTGCCGGCCAAGGACCTGCGCGAACTGATCGACAGCACCCGCTTTGCCATCTCGACCGAGGAAACGCGTTATTACCTCAATGGCATCTACATTCATGCCGTGGAAGGTGTTGTTCCCAAGCTGCGCGCTGTCGCCACCGATGGCCATCGCCTGGCGCGGATCGAGCTCGACCTGCCCGAAGGTGCCGCGACCATGCCGGGCGTCATCGTGCCACGCAAATGCGTCGCCGAAGTCCGCAAGCTGCTCGACGAATACGGCGATGATGCGCCCATCGAAGTGTCGCTGTCGACATCGAAGATCCGGTTCCGTTTCTCGCCCGAGGCGACGCTGACGTCGAAGCTCATCGATGGCACCTTCCCCGATTACAGCCGCGTCATCCCGACGGCGAACGACCGCATTCTCAAGATCGACACGCGCAGCCTGTCGGAAGGGGTCGATCGTGTCGCAGCCATCGCGACCACCGAGAAAACCCGCGCCGTCAAGCTGGCGCTGAGCCGGGACAAGGTCACCCTGTCGGTCACCAGCCCGGAGAACGGCACTGCCGCCGAAGACGTGCCGGCAGAATATTCGTCGCCCGAATTCGAAGTCGGTTTCAATTACCGCTACCTGCTCGACATCCTCGGCCAGGTCGGCAGCGACCAGGTCGATGTCCATCTCGCCGATGCCGCCGCGCCGACGCTGATTCGCGAAAGCGATGATTCGCGGGCGCTGTACGTGCTGATGCCGATGCGGGTCTAGGGCGACCGGCGCCCGCCGCTAGCGATTCTCGTGCCGTTCCGCCAGGATGTGCTGTACCGCAGGCTGCATCCGGGCATTGTAGCGCGCCAGAACCGGATAGTTGCCGCCGACGCCGAAGTGGGTAACCAAGTCGCCTCCGGTCCAGTAATGCAGGGCATAGCCCGGCGGTTCGGCGACGATCATGTCGCGGCCATCGGGGCATTCCGGGTCGATTTCGCGGAAATCGATCGCGACTTGCGGCCCCGATGACGGGCATACCACCAGCGTTGTACCGGCCCAGCGGGTGACGATGGCGCGGTGGAGATGGCCGCAGACGATGCGGATGACATGCGGGTGGCGGCCGATTACCGCTCCCAGCCGTAGCACCCAAGGGGCGTCGAGATCCTCAGTCATCCAGCCGTTGCCGGTTTCGATGGGCGGGTGGTGAAGCACGACGATCGTCGGCTTGTCAGACTCCAGTAACGTCGCCTCCAGCCAGTCGGCACGCACTGCGTCAAAGTCGCCGACATGATGGCCGTCGAGGAGCGTGTCGAGGATCACGATGCGCAGCGGGCCGATATCATGGGCATATTGCACAAAGCCGCCGACGCTCGGCGCATCGGTGAACACGGTGCGGAAATTTTCGCGATTGTCATGGTTGCCGAGCGCCGACAGCACGGGAAAGGGCAGGGCGTCGCAGATTTTCTTGAAAACACGATAGGAAGCAACCGTGCCATGTTCGGTCAGATCGCCGGTAGCAAGCAGCACATCCGGGCGCGGGTTCATCGCCAGCAGCGCAGCAACGACGTCATCAAATCGTTTGCGATTCAGTTCCGCCGGGTCGTCCGGCTGAAACCCCAAATGGATGTCGGTGACCTGCGCGATCAGCATCGATGCATTCTTCATTTCCCGTATTATTTGATATACGTATGGTGCTGGCAAAATGCCGCAACGGCGGTCCGGATGCAAGGACAACTCGGTCGTCAGCACTCTCTTAGCCGATGAGGCAAAGCGCCCGTGTCATGCCGGTTCGGGGCCCGGCCCCGCACGCTTCGCCGGCGGCGCGATTGTCAGCGCCGGCGCCGGACATCATGCAGAATGGCGCGCGCGGCGTTGTGGCCGGGGGCGCCGGTCACGCCGCCGCCGGGATGAGTGCTGGCGCCGCACATGTACAGGCCGGCGATGGGCGCGCGATAGTCGCCATGGCCCAGCATGGGCCGCGCCGAGAACAGTTGGTCGAGCGTGAGTTTGCCATGGAAGATATCGCCGCCGACCAGCCCGAAATCGCGTTCGAGATCGAGCGGGGACTTGATCTGGCGACCGATCACCGACGCGGCAAAGCCCGGGGCGGCCTGGTCCACCGTGGCGATCATCAGGTCGGCAACGGTATCGCGATGGTCATCCCATGAGGCCCCGCCGGGCAGTTCGGGGGCGACATGCTGGCAGAACAGGCTGGCGACATGCTGTCCCGCCGGCGCCAGGCTGTCATCCAGGGTCGAGGGAATCAGCACTTCCACGATCGGTGCCGCCGACCAGCCGTTCTGGCGGGCATCGATCCACGCCTTTTCCATATAATCCAGTGATGGCGCCAGGATGATGCCGGCCGACAGATGCGCGCCGGCACCAGGCAGGCAGGTGAAGTCGGGCAATGCCGACAGCGCGACATTCATGCGGAATGTGCCCGAACCCGATTTGTAACGGGTCATGCGGGCGCGGAAATCGGGCGCAAGATGCGCCGGATCGACGAGTTTTTCGAACAACAGCCGCGGGTGGATGTTCGATACGACACGCTTCGCCCGGATCACGTCGCCCGCTGCCGTCACCACGCCGCACGCGCGGCCACCTTCGACCAGCACCTCTGCCACCGCGCAATCGGTGCGGATGCGCACGCCGCGCGCTTCGCAGGCCCGGGTCATCGCCTGGGTGATGGCCCCCATCCCGCCTATGGCATGGCCCCAGGCGCCTTTGACGCCGTTTACTTCGCCAAAGACATGGTGAAGCAGCACATAGGCCGAGCCGGCGGCATAGGGTGAGGCATAATTGCCGACGATGCCATCGAATCCCAGCACAGCCTTCAAGGGGTCCGATTCGAACCAGCTATCGAGGAATTCGCCCGCCGAGGTGGCGAAAAGTTCAAGGAGGACGCGGCGCTCGTCCATGGTCAGCCGGCGCAGCCGGTTGCCGAGCCGGGCAGCGCCGAGCAGTTCGGGGATCGCCTCGCGCCAGCCGCCACTGGTCAGGTTGGGCGGGGTTTCGAGGACCAGATCGCGCAACAGGTCGGCGATGGTCTCAAGTTGCGCCTCATAGGCCGGCAGCGCGGCGGCATCCCGAGCCGAAAATTTCGCCACTTCCGCCTCGGTGCCGCCGCCGCCGGTCAGCAGATAACGACCATCGGCGCTGGGCAGAAAGTTGGAAAAGGGGCGGTTGACGATACGCAGGCCGTGCTTCGCCAGTTCCAGATCGGCCATGACCCGCGGATTGAGCAGCGAGACGGTATAGCTTGCCACCGAATTGCGGAAACCGGGATGAAACTCCTCGGTTACCGCCGCGCCGCCGGTGACGCCGCGGCGTTCGAGCACGGTTACCTGCAACCCGGCCGCCGCGAGATAGGCGGCGCAAACCAGCCCGTTATGGCCGCCGCCGATAATGACGATGTCGGTATCCTGCATGGCCACGCTTGCGATTCCCCTTGTTTCACCTGTCCATAGAGGCTGGGCATGGCTTGACGCAACGCGATGCCGCGGCCAGCGTGCGCGCCATGGGCGTGGATAAACTTTTTTCGCTGGCGAGCACGGCGGCGCTGGTCGGCTGGCTGGCGCTGGCGCTCGCGCCGGTGCAGCGCTCGGCCATGGTCCTTGTGGCGCGGTTTGTCGCTGCGATCCTGTGTGGGGCCTATGCGGTATTCCTTGTCACCGGCCTCGTCAGCGGCGGCGGCTTGCCCGAAGGAGCTGGCTTCAGCTCGCTTGCCGGGGTGCGCGTGCTGCTCGGCAGCCCGCAGGCGCTGCTGGCGGGCTGGGTGCATTATCTCGCTTTCGACCTGTTCATCGGGTCGTGGGAGGCGGAAAACGCGCCGGCGTCGGGTGTACGGCACGCGCTGCTGCTCGTTTGTCTGGCGCTCACCCTGTTCGCCGGGCCGGTCGGGCTGTTGCTTTTCCTCGTTATCAAGGCAGTGCGGCGCAAATGACAGTCACTTCGCCTTGCATCAATGTCTGCCGCATCGAACGGCGCTCGGGCCTGTGCGAAGGCTGCCGCCGCACCGTTGACGAGATCACCCGCTGGCCGCTGGCCAGCGACACCGAACGCCGCGCCATTCTCGCCAGCCTGCCGCAGCGACCGCTGCGCAAGCGATTGGGCGTACGCTGGTGATGCTGTCGGTTCTCGACCAGACGCCGATCGCCGCCGGCACCAGCCCGGCGGCGGCGCTCGCCAACAGCATCGATCTCGCGAAGCATTGCGAAGCGCTGGGCTATCATCGCTACTGGCTTGCCGAGCATCATGCGTCGCCGGCGCTGGCGGGGTCGGCGCCGGAAATCCTCATCGCCGCAGTTGCGGCCGCGACCCGGCGAATGCGCATCGGTTCGGGCGGGGTGATGCTGCCGCATTATTCGCCCCTCAAGGTCGCCGAACAGTTCAGCCTGCTGGCGGGGCTTCATCCCGACCGCATCGACCTCGGGCTCGGCCGCGCGCCGGGCAGCGACCAGCGCACCTCGGTGGCGCTGCAACGCGACCGCAGGCAATATCCGCCGCATGATTTTCCGAACCAGCTCGCCGAACTGATCGGTTACCTCGAAGACACGCTCCCGGCGGATCATCCATTCGCGCCCTATGCCGGCACCCTGCCCGGGCTGCCGCACGCCCCCGAAGCCTGGGTACTCGGTTCGTCGCCCGACAGCGCCGGCTTTGCCGGGGATTTGGGGCTGCCCTATTGTTTTGCCGATTTCATCAGCGCGACCGGCGCCGGTGTTGCCGCCGATTATCGCGCCCGCTTCCGGCCGCGCCGCCCGGGTAATGCGCCGTGGGTGATGGTGGCTGTGTGGACCGTGGTTGCCGAAACCGATGCCGAGGC
>CAJAHV010000217.1 GCA_903939555.1 uncultured Alphaproteobacteria bacterium
GTTGACCGATGCCCGCACCGCGCCGGCCACCGCAACGCGCAAGGCACTGGGCGCGCAGGTCATCAAGTTCAGCCCGCAAGGCAAGGTGTTGCTCACGCTCGGCAAGCCCGGCATCACCGGGCCGGGGCCGGACGAGTTCACCGAACCCAGCGCCGTCGCCGTCACCCGGCAGGGCGTGATCTTCGTCAACGATGGCCATGACGCCGGGCGCGGCAATTCGCGGATCATGAAGTTCGATGCGCGCGGCAAGCTGCTCATGACCTGGGGCGAGCCCGGCCCGGCACAGGGCCAGATCACCGCGCCGCACGCGCTGGCCATCGACAGCCGCGGCCGGCTGTTCGTCGCCGACCGCTGGAACAACCGCGTCCAGATCTACGACCAGAACGGCAAGCTGCTGGATAGCTGGCAGCAGTTCGGCCGGCCGAGCGGGCTGTATATCGACCGCAACGACGTGCTGTATTCGGCCGATTCCGAAAGCCGGAACCCTGTTGGCTATGGCTATAACCCCGGCTGGCAACGCGGCATCCGCATCGGCAGCGTGACCGATGGCAAGGTCACTGCCTTCATCCCCGATACCGACCCCAATCCCGATGCCGGTTCGACGAGCGGTGCCGAGGGTATATGGGTCGACAAGGCCGGCATTATCTATGGCGGCAAGGTCAAGGAACGCGCCGTGGTGCGCTACAAGCGCAAATAGCCTCCCTTTCCCTTTCGGGAGGGAGTGTCAGCGTTCTTCCTCGCCGCGCCGCGCCGAACACAGCGCGTGACACGCCGCCGGATCCAGCGGCGATGGCCGATCGCCGGGCTTTACCGGCACGCTGCCGCCGCTGCACAGGGTCATTACCCCGCCGGCCTGCGCCGCCACCGGAGGGGTCGCGATACCCAAGATAGCCAGCGGGCCGGGTTCAGACCGCACGACTGAAACCTGCTGCGGAACCGGCGCGATAGCGATCAAACACCGCCGCCACTGAGCGGGCATAGGGCATGGCGGTGGCCGTCAGTTCGATGCGCGTACCGTGCCAGCGCAGCAGCCCGGCGGTTTCGAAAGGCGCCAGCCGCCGCCGCACATCGGGATCGGCGGCGAGCAGCCCAGCGTCGCCATGGCCCTGCCCGAGGATGCTGGTGATCAATTGCCCGCGAAAGCGATCGTCATCATCCCGGTGGCAGCCGAGTGCCGCCGGGAACAGCCCGGCATCGAGCGCGGCGTGATAGCGGCCATTATGCTTGTCATTCTGGATCAGGCGGTCGGCAAAGGCGCTGATTGCGCTCACCCCCAGGCCGATCGTCGCCACCGCGTCGTCATCGGTAAACCCCTGAAAATTGCGGTGCAGCCGGCCCGCGCGCGCCGCCACCGCCAGCGGATCGTGCGGCAGCGCGAAATGATCGAAGCCAATGGCCTGATAGCCGGCGTCGCCGAGCATCCGGTCGGCGAGCGCGGCCTGTGCGAAACGCTGTTCGGAATCAGGCAGGTCGCTGGCGTCGATGCGGCGCTGCCGGCTGATCATCTGCGGGACATGGGCATAGCCGAACACTGCAAGCCGGTCGGGCGCCATCACAATGGCCCGGGCCAGTGTATCGGCAAGATCGGCAGCGCGCTGGCCCGGCAGGCCGTACATCAGATCGAAATTCAGCGAGGTGACGCCGGCGTCGCGGAGCAGGGCCACGGCGCTTTCGATCATCGCCTGCGGCTGCACCCTGCCGATGGCGGCCTGTATGGCGGGCGAAAAAGTCTGCACGCCCAGGCTGGCGCGGGTAACGCCATTGCGGCCCAGCATCGCCGCCCATTCGGCATCAAAGCCGCGCGGATCGATCTCGACCGAGACCAGCGCGTCAGCCGCGGCAAAGCTGGTCCGCAGCGTGGCGAGCAGCGCAGCAAAATCGCCCGCTGCCACGGCATTGGGGCTGCCGCCGCCAAAGGCGATGCGCGTCACCCGGCCCCGGCTGCCAAGATGCGCCGCAACCACGGCAATTTCAGCGCGCAACCGGTCGAGATAGGCGGCCAACCGGTCACCCCGCCCGACGTTGCCGGTGTTGCAGCCGCAGTACCAGCATATCTGCCGGCAGAAGGGGATATGCACATATAGCGAAATCGGCGCGTCATGCGCCACCGAGGCCAGCGCCACCGCCATATCGGCCGAACCGATGCGATCGTGAAAATCGGCGGCGGTCGGGTAGCTGGTATAGCGCGGCACCGGCGTGGCAAGGAGAGCGGGATAATAGATCATGCCGGCGGGGATAAGGCGGCGAAGCCCGCGCGGTCGTTGATCCAGATCAAAGAAAAAATTGTTTCAGATCAATGTCAAAAGCGACGGTGCGTTTAGGTCACGGGCATCGACCCTGAAAGGACCAAACCATGAACCGCCTGCTTCCCCTTGCCGCCCTTGGCCTTGTCGTCGCCGCCCCGGCTGCGGCGGCGCAGGGCGATGTGCTGATGCGGGTGCGCGCCATCCTCGTCGCGCCGAACGAAAGCTCGGGCGGGATCCTGCCCGCGCTGCCCGGCGAACAGGTCAGCGTTGGCAACAGCTTCATGCCCGAGGTCGATTTCACCTATATGGCGACCGACAATATCGGTTTCGAACTGGTGCTGGCGACGACCAGGCATGGCCTGACGGGCAAGACCGGCACCACCGGCGGCATCGGCAAGCTCGGTTCGACTTGGGTGCTGCCGCCGACGCTGACGGCGCAATATCATTTCATGCCCAGCGCCAAGTTCCGGCCCTATGTCGGCGCCGGCGTCAATTACACGATCTTCTGGAACGAAAATGCCTCAGCGGGGCTCGAAACCGCCGTCGGCCCGACGAACATCCATATGGACGACAGTTTCGGCTGGGCTGTGCAGGCCGGCGCCGATATCGACCTGACGCCGAAAATCTTCCTCAACCTCGATATCAAGTACATCGACATGAGCACCAACGCGACGCTGAACACCACCGCGATCGGGGTGCAGACAGTCAAGGTCAACATCAACCCGATCGTCGCCGGTATCGGGCTGGGCTTCCGCTTCTGAGAACCACTCCTCCCCCCGATGGGGAGGGAGCAAACGAAAACGCCGCCTTTCGGGGCGGCGTTTTACGGTGCGGGTGGTTCCTTGGGCCCGTCATCATTGAGGATGCGCAGCGCCGCGCCATCCAGATCATCGAACTGGTGCGACCGGATCGCCCAGAAGAACGCCGCCAACCCGGCAAGGCCGAGCAGCAACGCGACCGGGATGAGGATGGCAAGACCGATCATCGTGCCGCAGTTCGCAGCCGCAGGGCGTTCGCCACCACGATCAGCGACGACCCCGACATGGCGATTGCAGCGACCAGCGGTGTCACCTGCCCGGCAATCGCCAACGGCACGGCCAGCACATTATAGCCGATGGCGAGGATAAAGTTCTGCCGCACCACCGCCATCATGCGCCGCGCCGCCAGCACGGCCTGCGCCACCGGCAGCAGACGATCGCCCATGAACACCAGATCTGCCGCCGTCTTGCCGACATCACTGGCCGAAGCCGGCGCCATCGAAACCCAGGCCGCCTTGAGCGCTGGGCCGTCATTGAGACCATCGCCGACCATCAGCACATGCTGGCCGCGCGCCTGCAATGCTTCGATGTGGGCCAGCTTGTCGCCGGGTTGCAACTCGCTTGTCGCCGCCAGCCCCAACGGCCCGGCCACCGCCGCCACCGCCGCCGGCCGATCCCCGGAGATCATCGCGACGGACAGGCCAAGCGACCGCAACCGAGCCAGCGCCGCCGCAGCATCGGGGCGCAGGCCGTCATGGAAAGGCAATAACCGCAGTGGGCCATCGCCCCGCCGGAAGGCCGTCATCAACGTATCGCCCGCAGCGTCGCCGCCGACCCAATCGGGCCGGCCGAGCCGCGCCGGCACACCGTCAACTGTTGCCGAGACCCCCAGCCCCGGCGCTTCGGCCACATCGCCAATCGTCGCCGGCGCCATGGCCTGTGCGGTCAACGCCGCCGCCAGCGCCCGCGCCAGCGGATGACGGCTCACCTGCGCCAGTGCCAGCGCCACCGGTTTTTCGGCATCCGACAGCGGCAACACGCCCATCGGCACCGGGCGGCCGAGGGTCACCGTGCCGGTCTTGTCGACCAGCACTATGTCCGCTGCTGCCAGCCGTTCCAGCGCCGATCCGTCCTTGATGAGGACGCCCTGCCGCATCAGCGCGCCACTGGCGACGACCTGCGCAATCGGCACCGCAAGCCCCAGCGCGCACGGGCAGGTGATGATAAGCACGGCGACGGCGATGAGCAGCGCCTCGTGCCAGCCCGCCCCGGCCAGCATCCAGCCGACAAAGCTGAGCGCCGCCAGGCTGTGCACCGCCGGCGCATAGAGCCGCGCGGCGCGGTCGGCGATGCGGACATAGCGCGATTTCGATTGCGTCGCCGTCGCCATCATCCGGGCGATATCGGCGATGACGCTGTCGGCGACGGCAGCGGTGATCTTTACCGTCAACGGCGCGTCGAGATTGATCGTGCCGGCGAGCACCGCACCGCCGGGCGCCACCGGCACTGGCAAATTTTCGCCGGTGATCAGCGCGCGATCGACATTGCTCTGCCCGGCCTCGACAACGGCATCGGCGGCAAAGGCTTCGCCCGCCGCGACCAGCAGGCGCATCCCCGGTGCCAGTTCCGCCGCCGCGCGCCATTGCGTTGTCCCATCGGGGCCGATGACATGGCCGCCCGGCGCGCTCTGGCGCAGCAGCGCCGCGACACTGTCGTTCGCCCGCGCCCGCATCGCGCTGTCAAGAAATCGCCCGGCGAGCAGGAAGAACAACAACATGGTGGCGCCATCGAAATAGGCATGTTCGCCGCCGACAATGGTTTCGAACAGGCTGACCGCCACGGTCAGCACCACCCCGATCGAAATCGGCACATCCATGTTGGTGGCGCCCTGGCGCAGCGCCGCAAAGGCGCTGGCAAAGAACGGCCGTCCGGCATAGGCGACGGCAGGCAGCGCGATCAGCGCCGACAGCCAGTGGAAGAGCGTGCGGGTAGTGCCTTGCGCGCCCGACCAGACCGACACCGACAACAGCATGATGTTCATTGCGGCAAAGCCGGCGACGCCCAGCGCCTTCAACAGCCGCCGGGTTTCGGCGTCTTCGGGGGGTGCCAGATCGCCGTGGAACTGTTCCGCGACAAAGCCCAGCCGTTCGACCGCCAGTTTCAGGCTGTCGTCATCGAGCGCCGGATCATGCGCGATGCTGACCCGCCGCGTGGTGAAATTGACCCGCGCCGATGTGACACCCGGCAGCGTGGCCAAGCCGCCTTCCAGCTTGGAAATGCAACCGGCGCAGCGCAGCCCTTCGACGGCAAAGACGCTGGTTGCGGTGCTCACGCCGGCACCTCATCGGTGAAATCGCCGGTCTGACCGGCAGCCCGCACCCTGACATGGACATTGAAACGCCCGGCCGGCACCGCTGTCGCGGAGCGCCATACCCCCTGCCCCAGCGCGCTGAAAACCAGATGTTGTTCGGGGACCCGCCCCAGCACATGGCTCGCGGTCGCGGCAACCATCGCACCGGCGGGCAGTCTGCCAGTCACCCGGACATGGCGCGCCTCGTCGAGCGCCACGACAACCTGCCAGCCCAGCGCCTGTTGCGCCCGCCCGGCGGCAATCCAGCCGTTGAACTTCTGGCTGGCGACATAGGAATTGTCGACGACGGTGCCACCGAAAGTGGTGCTGGCCAGCGTCGCCATGGTGATGTTGACGGCGATGACGACGCCGAAAAAGCCGCAGATGATCGCGGTCATGTGCCAGCCGGTAAAGGCGCGCGCCATCAATCGTCTCCCTTTTCACTGTCGCCATCAGGGCTGTCGGGGCGTTCGAAGCGGCTGCTGGTGGTGGCACCACCGGCCTTGGCATCAAGCCCGCGCACGCTGAAAACAATGTCGGCATGTTCCGGCCCGGTGGCCGGTGCCGCGACGAACAGCCGGGCTTCCGCCACCTGGTCGGGCGCCAGCACCAGCCGCACTGCGGTGCCGGCACTGTCGCGATTGCCGGCCTCGCTCCACAGCTTCGCGTCATCGACACCGGCAATGGCGACTTCGACAGTGCGCGGCCGGCTCTCCATGTTGCGCAGCTTGACGGTATAGGCGTTGCGGATGCCGCCATCGGCAAGCCGCACCCATTGCGGATTGCGATCGGGCTGCACCGACAGGTCGAGCCGGGTGCGCGTGCCCAGCGAAAACAGCATGGCGAGCCCGATGCTGCCCCAGATCAGCCCATAGGCCAAGGTACGCGGTCGCAGCAGGCGCTTCAGCGGTGACAGCGGCGTGCCGCCAGCCATGGCAATCTGGGTATCAGCCACCGAGGTATAGCCAATTAGCTTGGCCGGGCGGTGAACCTGCGCCATCACCTTGTCACAGGCATCGATGCACAGGCCGCAGGTGATGCAGCCGATCTGCGGGCCTTCGCGGATGTCGATACCGGTCGGGCAGACCGCGACACAGGCGTTGCAATCGATGCAATCGCCGGCGGGAGATGGCGTCATGTCAGCATAGTCGACCGGGATTTCCGTCGCCTGACGCTTGAGGCCGTGGCTGCGCGGTTCGCCGCGCCACGCCTTGTAGGTGACCATCAGCGATTTTTCGTCGAGCATCGCGCTCTGGATGCGCGGCCAAGGGCACATGTAGATGCAGACTTGTTCGCGCATCAGCCCGCCGAAAACATAGGTGGTCAGCGTCAGCACGAGGATCGTTGCCAGCGCCACGCTCGGCGCCGTGCCGCTCAGCAATTGCCCGGCCAGCGTTGTCGCATCGGCAAAATAGAAAATCCAGGCGCCACCGGTCAGCGCGGCGATGGCCAGCCAGATGCCGTGCTTGGCGACACGCTTCGCCAGCTTGCCGGCACCCCAAGGCGCGGCCTGCAGCTTCAACTGCGCATTGCGATCACCATCGATGGCGCGTTCAACATGGACGAACAGGTCGGTCCATA
>CAJAHV010000218.1 GCA_903939555.1 uncultured Alphaproteobacteria bacterium
CGAGGATGCCCGCGCCTTTCTGGCGGGCAAGACCCAGGACGCCCAGAAAAAGCTCGGCACCGCGATGACCGCCGCCGCCGAGGCCATGGATTTCGAGATCGCCGCAGTGTTGCGCGACCGGCTGCGCGCCCTCACCTTCATTCAGGGCAGCCAGGCGATCAATGCCGAAGGTTCGGCGAGCGATGCCGATATCGTCGCGCTGGCGATGCACGGCGGCGTCACCTGCATCCAGGTGTTTTTCATCCGGGGTGGCCAGAACTGGGGCCACCGCGCCTTTTTCCCGGCGCATACCGACGGGATGGAGGAAGACGAAGTGCTGCTCGCCTTTCTCGGCCAGCTTTACGAGGAACTGCCGCCACCGCGCGAACTGCTGCTCGACCGGCCGCTGACGGAAAGCCCGCTGCTCGCCGATGCGCTGTCGGAAAAGGCCGGGCACCGTGTCGGGGTCAAGGCGCCGCAGCGCGGGCCCAACCGCAAGCTTATCGAACAGGCGCGCCGCAACGCCACCGAAGCGCTCGAACGCCGCCAGGCCGAAGCGACGACGCAGACGAAACTGCTGCACGAACTTGCTGACCTGTTCGATCTCGATGGCCCGCCGCAGCGTATCGAAGTCTATGACAACAGCCACATCATGGGCACCAACGCGCTGGGCGCGATGATCGTCGCCGGACCACAGGGCTTCATCAAGAACCAGTATCGCAAGTTCAACATGAACGATGCGAGCAGCACGAAAAATGGCGGGGCCATCACGCCCGGTGACGATTTCGCCATGATGAAGGCAATGCTGTCGCGCCGTTTTGCCCGGCTGGAAAAGGAAGACCCCGATCGCAGCGCCGGTGACTGGCCCGATCTGGTGCTGATCGACGGTGGCCGCGGCCAGGTCGGCGCGGTCAACGACGCGCTTGCCGAACTGGGGGTCGACGAGGTCGCCATCATCGGCGTGTCAAAGGGTTTCGACCGCGACGCCGGGCGCGAGACCTTCCACTTGCCGAACGGGCGCGACCTGCATCTCCCGCCCGGCGCCCCGGTGCTGTTCTTCCTGCAGCGCCTGCGCGACGAGGCGCATCGCTTTGCCATCGGCGCGCACCGGGCGAAGCGGTCAAAGGCCATCGCCGCCAACCCGCTCGACGATGTTCCCGGCATCGGGCCGGCACGCAAAAAAGCCTTGCTGATGCATTTTGGCACCTCGCGGGCTGTGCGCGGCGCAACGCTCGAGGATCTGGAAAAGGCCCCGGGCATCAGCAAGGCGATGGCCGAGGCAATCCATGGGCATTTCAACCCGCGCGGCTAGCGCGGCAAGGCGCCACCGCAACGCCAGTCAGACGCAGTGATTTCGCGCCGAATCGCCGTGCTGCGCCGCGATCGAAGCGCCCTTGCCGCAACAAAACCCGGCCCGATCGACCTGCTTTCTGCCCCGCGCGCCACCATCATCGCGCGCCACCATCCCCGCGCGCCACCATCATCGCCAATATCGATCGCTGGCCGCCCGACCTGCGTCAGGCGGCGGCGGCGGCGGCTTCCATTATGCCGCTTCCCGGTTGGTCAGCCACAATGTC
>CAJAHV010000219.1 GCA_903939555.1 uncultured Alphaproteobacteria bacterium
AGCGATGAGCAACGGCTTCGCCATGTCGGGCTTGCCCGCCTTCACATGGGCGAGCGCCGTCATTTCGGCGGCAATGCCGAACCACGGATTTCCCGGCACGGCAAAGGGCTTCAGCCGGGAAACCACGGTGGCCGCCGGCAACGTGTCAAACTTGAGCCGCACCGACTTTATCGTCGCGACATCGCGCAACGGTTGCGGTTGCGCTGTGTCGGCGGCGACTGCATCGAGCAGTCTTGTCGCCTTGGCGACATCGCCGGCAGCCACCGCATCGGCAGCCTGCATCATCTGCGCCAGCGGGCGGTAGCCCTTGGGGCCATCCTTGGCGAGCGTATCAAGCAGCGGCCGGGCGGTAGCGGCATCGCCGACTTCCAGCTTGGTCAGGG
Organism: uncultured Alphaproteobacteria bacterium; assembly: GCA_903939555.1. Taxonomy (GTDB): domain Bacteria; phylum Pseudomonadota; class Alphaproteobacteria; order Sphingomonadales; family Sphingomonadaceae; genus Sandarakinorhabdus. The sequence continues at coordinate 384 of CAJAHV010000219.1, forward strand.
CCTGGTTGAAATTTTCGCCGGCGATGCCCGCTTGTTTCGCCTGATTGTCGCGCCACCAGAGCCCGCTGGCGACCGCCGCGAGGAAAAGCACGAGCATGGCGATGCCGAGCTTGCCATAGCGCTGCCACAACGACAGCACCTGATCGCGGCGCACACCTTCATCGACTTCACGCAAGAAGGCTTCGTCGGCATCCTGGGGTGTCACGGCCAAGGTTCAAATGCTCCTTTGCGGGCGGTGCCTGCCCTTGCAGCCTGCACACACTACGCTTTCGCGAAGGTGAATGCCCGAACCAACATCAGAGATAAAGTTGTTTCTCGGTCGGGAAGCGTCGGCTGCGCACCGCACCCGCATAGGCCGCAGCCGCCGCATCGATGCGCACCGCCAGATCGTCGAAGCGTTCCACGAAGCGCGGCACACGTTCGAACATGCCCAGCATGTCATCGACAACGAGCACCTGGCCGTCACATTCAGGCGAGGCGCCGATGCCGATGGTCGGGCAGGCAACGGTAACAGTAATGCGACGCGCCAGGCTTTCGACAACGCCTTCGACAACCAGCGCGAACGCCCCGGCCTCGGCCACCGCTGCGGCATCGGCAAGGATGGTCGCCGCTTCCGCCTCGCTGCGGCCGCGGGCGCCATAGCCGCCGAGCGCATTGACCGCCTGTGGTGTCAGCCCGACATGGGCAACCACCGGGATGCCGCGCCGGGCAAGAAAGCGGATCGTTTCGGCCATCGCCGTACCGCCTTCCAGCTTGACCGCAGCAGCGCCGGTTTCCTTCATCACCCGCGCAGCATTTTCAAAGGCCTTTTCGGGTGAGGCTTCATAGCTGCCGAACGGCAGATCGACGACGACGACCGAGCGATACGAGCCGCGCACCACCGCCGCACCATGGGCGATCATCATGTCGAGCGTCACCTTGACGGTAGTATCGAGGCCATAGATCACCTGGCCAAGCGAATCCCCAACGAGCAACATGTCGCAATGCTTGTCCAGCAGTTGCGCCATGCGCGCGGTATAGGCTGTCAGCATGACGATGGGTTCGCCGCCCTTGCGCCGGGCGATGGCGGGCACCGTCAACCGGCGAACCGGTTCAGGCACCGGATGGGCACGACTGGTGGCGGTATCGAGGGTGAAGGTGGTGGACATGACGCAACGCCCTCTTCAGCTTGTGGCAAATTCGACCGGGCAATCGCGGCCGAATAAGCAAGTCCCTAGCGCATCGCGAGGCAACAGGGCCAGTGTTTCATCACGGTCATACCGGCGGCGGGGCAGCGCCGGGCAGTTGCAAGGGCGCGCTGCAGGGCTGCTGGCCGGGCAGATCGGGGAATGTCTTGATGACATTGCCGCACTGCATGACGCTGCTGTTGCCCTGCACCACGACGCGGGCGCGATTATGGGCTTGCGGCCAGGTGTCGACGAAATTGTCGCGGGCGATGCAATCACGGCAATCATATAAGCTAACCGCCTGAGCATAGGTGATGCGAATATCGTTGTTGGCAAAAATGATCCGGTCGAAGCCACCATCATCGACGCCGTTGCGGACATGGTTGAATGCCGTCACCCCCTGCATATCGCCGGCGGCAACGGTGTTGATGATGGTGATGTCTGCGGTGGGCGGCGCGTTCGGCCGCGACCAGAGCTGGATGCAATCGGCATGCGCACCCGGGGTTGGCTTGAAATCATGGCAGCGGGTGCCATCGACGAAGATTCGCCGCGACAGCGCAATATCGATGCCATCCGAACCCATCTCGCTAAAACTATTGCCGATCACCCGCGCGTCGGACACTTCGCTCAGGCCGATGCCGTTACGCAGATAGCGGGTAAAGCTGACCTTTTCGATCGAGAGACGCTGTCCGCGGGTTATGTTGATGCCGTTTCGTACGATGTTCCCGCCATCGAAAATGCCGCCGTGCCACGACAAGCCGGCGACATCGCTCATGACGACGCCACGCAGCCGCGCAGTCCCGGCTTCAACCGTCACGGCAGGCGACCAGTCGCGCTGGCCGAGCCGGATTTCGGCATAATCGCCGGGAACCAGATGGATGACATCACCCGGCGCGGCATTGTCCAGCAGACCCTGCAGGGTTTGCGGCGTCGCTTCGAGCGCAGGCAAGAAAGCGGCCGGTGCCACTACGCCGACGGCGGCAAGGGTCGGCTGCATGGCGATGAAGGGCATGAGGCAAAAAGCGACCGGAACCGCGATGCCGCCCCGTCGCCATATCGAATGCCGTTCGGAGACCATGGCGCGACCGAGCACTTTCTGATGGATCAAAGCCTTACACTGCACGTCTAGCCCATCTCCCGCCGGCGAACCAATGTTATATCATTAAGAATATCCAATCCGGCCCAGGCCTTATACTCTTGGGCGGGTCATGCTTTGCTGGCAGTTACGCAACCACTGTTGCCAAACCAGCCCGCAGCACCCTCCGGGTCATTTTAACATTGCCGTAAATCGTTAAATCGCTATGACCTCTCAATCTGTTGCGGACTAAGACGTTATGGATAAAGTGAAAACTACCCTTCACAAGCGTCGCATATCACCGTTGCCACGAGCGACGGACCACGTCGTGATCCCAATGAGACCAGGATTACCCGTCAGGTGAGCAGCATTGTGCAAATATCAGGGACAAATCTGGGACGATTCATAAACGACGTCGATATTCGTCACAGTGGTAATATCTTTAACATCCTTCGCCTCGTTTTTGC
>CAJAHV010000220.1 GCA_903939555.1 uncultured Alphaproteobacteria bacterium
CCCGAAAAATTTGATGATTTCGTCGCCGCCGCCAAGGAGACCAAGGGTAGCTGGTGGCCCGACTGGATCGCCTGGCTGGCACCGCGATCAGGCAAGAAAGTGGCCAAGCGCGTCCCCGGCAGTGCGAAATATCCTGCGATCGAGGATGCTCCCGGCCGCTATGTCAAGGAACGTATCTGATGGCGGCATTTCAGGATGCCATGCGGCGTGTCATCACCGGCGACGATGCGACTGGCCAATCGGTCATCATCCTCGATGGCGGGCCCTCGGTGTTTGCCGGGGATCCCGATCTTGGTGGCCTGTTCGAAATTTGGGAGGACAGCAGCTCGGGCCGGCTCGATCCGCGTGATCACACCGATCTGGGGGCGACCCGGGCGGTGCTTGGCCCGCGTCCCGGCAATGTGCAGGTGCGCTGGTTCGTCGTCTCGCCGCTGCCAGAAGGCGTGCCCAAGCCGGAACAGGACGCCACCGCGCGCGCCGTCTTTGCCATGTTCGATGGCGACCGCCACATCATCGACCAGAGCCGCGCCTCGGCAATGCATGAAACCCATTCGATCGATGTCATCTGCCTGTTGCAAGGCGATGTCTCGCTGATCCTCGAAGGCGGCGAAACCCGTATCAAGCCGGGGCAGGTGGTCATCCAGCGCGGCACCAATCACGCCTGGGTGGCACATGGCGGCCCGGCGCTGCTGCTCGCGGTGCTGATCGACCGGCCGCTGACGGCCTGAACCGCGCTAGCGCTGCGACCGACGGCCTTGGGCTGCTGGTTCTGGCGCTGGCCGGGTAACCAGCCCGACCGGCGTCATTCCGCCGCGTCTGCCAGTTCCGGCCGCGCCGTCGCCACCGGCAGCGCGCTGAACACCATGTCCCCATCGAGCCCGCCGTCCTTCAGCTCCTGCTTGTCGAGCTTGTAATTGGCGGTGACCATCCACGGCGCGCGGTTACCCGAGCGGGGCAGGGCGTCGGCGCCGCGCTGGACATAGCCCGACGACATGTCCATCGCGAGGCGCTCGGGTTCCACACCGGGGGACGGTGTCGGGGTGGCGATGGCAAAGCCCTTGGCGCGCATATGGCTCAGCAAGCGCGCGACATAGCCGGCGATGAGATCGGAACGCAGCGTCCAACTGGCATTGATATAACCGAAGCTGACGGCAAGATTGGGCAGTCCCGAGAACATCATGCCCTTGTACGACATCGTATCGGCAATACGGCGCGGCGCGCCATCGACGCTGACCGCCATGCCGCCGAGCGCTTCGAGCCTGAGCCCGGTGGCCGCGACGATGATATCGGCTTCGAGCAGCGCGCCCGAGGCGAGGCGGATGCCGTCCGCTTCGAAACGCTCGATCGTGTCGGTGACGATATCGGCCTTGCCGGTCTTGATGGCGCTGAACAGATCGGCATCAGGAACGAGGCAGAGCCGCTGGTCCCAGGGGTTGTAGCTTGGGGTGAAATGTTTGCCCATGTCATAGCCTTCGGGCAGCAGCTTCTGGAGCCGGCCGAGCAGATTGGCGCGGACTTTTTCGGGATGCTTGCGGGTCTGATTGTAGAACCACATGCCGAAGGTGACGTTTTTCCAGCGGACGATGTCATAGGCGAGTTGCGCCGGCAGGAAGCGGCGCAGGACATCGGCGATCGCGTCCGTGCCCGGCCGGCTGACCATATAGGTGGGGGAGCGTTGCAGCATCGTCACATGCGCTGCTGTCGCGGCCATGGCAGGTACCAGCGTCACGGCGGTGGCGCCCGAGCCGATGATGACGACCTTCTTGCCGGCATAATCGAGATGTTCCGGCCAGAACTGCGGCTGGATGACCTTGCCGGCGAAATCCGCCTCGCCCGGCCATTCGGGCTTGTAGCCTTGCGAATAGCTGTAATAACCCGAGCACATGTACAGGAAGTTGCAGGTGAAATGGCCGATGCTGCCGTCCTTTTGCGCTGTGGTAAGCGTCCAGCGGGCGGTGCTTGAATCCCAATCGGCGGCTGTCACCTTGTAGCCGAAGCGGATGTGTTTCTGCACATCATGTTCGCGGGCGGTTTCAACGATATAATTGCGGATGCTCGGGCCATCGGCGATCGCCTTGGCTTCCTCCCAAGGCTTGAAGCTGTAGCCGAGCGTGTACATGTCGCTGTCGGAGCGGACGCCGGGGTAGCGGAACAGGTCCCAGGTGCCGCCGATGGAATCGCGGCCTTCGAGAATGGCGAAGCTGTGACCGGGCGCGCCGGTGCGCAGATGCACGGCAGCGCCGATACCCGACAGGCCGGCGCCGACAATGATGACGTCGAAATGTTGCTGGCTCGTCACTGGTCGCGCTCCCGGCTGGTTGACGCTTACGTTAACTGGAGCCGCCGCCGAGTGCAAGCCGGCGGCAGCTGGCGCGTTGCACACGGGCAATCGCAACAGGATGCCCGCGCCCGTGAAGAAACCGGAAAGCCAGGTTGGCAGCAAACGCCGCGCCACAGCCGCCGACAGACGGGGTCGGCGCGCAGAAACGCTTGCCGCCGCGCTGGCCGAGCGTGAATGCGTCAACAAATAGCGTTGCTATTGGTCGATGCTCAGCGCCTCGGCATCCCCGGCATCTGCGGCGGCGGACGACGATCACGGTCGCGGCGTGGCAATTGCGCCTGATAGGCCTGCAGGCAATGTTCGGTGCAATAGGGGAAGCCTGCCTGCGAAGGCTTGCCGCAGAAATGAAAATCGCTGTCGCCGGGATGGCCGATTGGCCATTTGCAGATCTTTTCGTTGAGATCGAGCAGGCTGGTCTTGGCGGCTTTGCCGGTGCGCGCCGGCTTCTTGGCCACGGGGCGCGCGGCGACCGGGGCCGCAACGGCTGGCGGCGCGGTAGCGGCCGGCGGAACCGGGGCGACGGGGGCGGCACGGGTAACCACGGCGGCTTCGGTGTCCTCACCGGCCTTCACCGGTGACGGGCGCGATTCCAGTCCAAGCCGATGCGCCTTGCCGATGACGGCGTTGCGGGTGACGCCTTCGCCAAGTTGTTCGGCGATCTGGCTGGCAGTCTTGCCGCCTTCCCAGCCGGCTTTCAGCTGTGCGATGCGTTCGTCGGTCCAGGCCATCTATTTCGTTCCTTTTGCCGAACCGGGTTGCGGCCCGGGCGGTCCCGGCGGTAAAGCCGGAGTATGTCGTTTCCTGCAAATCCCGAAAGCCGCCATCCCGAACCCGGTGTGGTAGTGATACCGTCGGTCAACTGGCAAGGGTTGAAGACCCTTTACCTGAAGGAAGTCCGTCGGTTTTTCAAGGTGCAGTTGCAGACCATCTGGGCGCCGGCGATCACCACGCTGCTGTTTCTGGTGATTTTCGCCCTGGCGCTGGGTGGAACCCGCACTGCCGTGCTCGGCGTGCCCTATGCCGATTTCCTCGGGCCGGGGCTGATTGTGATGGGCATGATCCAGAACGCCTTTGCCAATTCCTCGTCCTCCATCCTGGTCGCCAAGGTGCAGGGTTCGATCATCGATGTGCTGATGCCGCCGTTGTCGGCGGGCGAACTGGTGATGGCTTATGTCGCCGGCGCGGTTACCCGGGCGTGGCTGGTCGGCATTGCGGTGTGGACGGTGATGGCGATTGCGCCGGGTGTCGATGTGCCGATCACCAATCCGTTTCTTGTTGTTTATTTCGGCACCATGGGCGCGGTCATGCTGTCGCTGCTGGGCGTTCTCACCGGCGTCTGGGCCGACAAGTTTGATCATGCCTCCGCCGTCACCAATTTTGTCATCCAGCCGCTGACGCTGTTGTCGGGCACTTTTTACGCCATCGACAAGGTCAACCCGACGATGGCGATGATCAGCCATGCCAATCCGTTCTTCTATATCATCGATGGCTTCCGGTCGGGTTTCATCGGCACGGCGGACGGTTTGCTGGTGCAGGGGGCCGTCGTTCTGGCGCTGGTTAATGTCACGCTATGGGCGGTGTGCTATCGGGTGATTCGGTCGGGATGGCGTCTCAAGGCGTAAGCTGGCTGCGTCATTGGGCTTATGGCCGCAGCCGTTTTGTTCGGCCAGACAGGGCGGCGACGGAATTTCTGGCCGGGCGGCGGGGGTTTCCCGAACCGGGCGGCGTATGGGATCGTAATGTTGATATGAAGTTGCCTTCTCACTTTCGCCTGATCGGGGTCAGCTCGCTGGCACTGGCGCTTGCCGCCTGTGGCGGCGGGGCGGATGCCGACCGGAAAAAGCGTCCGCCGATGATGGTGGGGACGAGCGTTGCCGCCGCCGCCGATTTTGCGCCGCGACTGGTGGCACTGGGCACCGTCACACCCTTGCAATCGGTGGCGGTGCGGCCGCGCACCGATGGCCAGATCACCGCTATCCTGTTTCGCGAAGGTGAAGATGTCAGCAGCGGGCAAGCCCTGTTCCAGCTCGATGACCGTGCCGCCCGGGCGCAACTGGCGCAGGCGCGTGCCGGGCTGGCCAGCGCCCGTGCCGCAGCGGTACAGACGCGCAGCGATCTTGGCCGTGCCGAGGCGCTCGTCGGCAAGGGCTTCATCTCCGGCACCGTGCTCGATCAGCGCCGCGCGCTCGCCGGTACCGCCGAAGCCGCGATTGCCGGCGCGCAGGCGCAGGTCGCCAGCGCCGAAACCCTGCTCAGCTACCTGACCATTCGCGCGCCGGTGGCGGGGCGTACTGGCGAACTCGGCTTCCGGGTCGGCGCGACAGTGCGGCCGGGGGATGTGCTGCCGCTCGTCACGATCAATCAATTGTCGCCGATCGCCGTGCGCTTTTTGGTGCCAGCCGCCGATATATTGCAGGTGCGGGGCGCGATGGCGGCCGGCCGGCTGACGGTGACGGCGCGGTCGCAGGATGCAGCCACAGGCAATGCGCCGACGCTCGCCACCGGGCGTTTGGCGTTCCTTGATAACAATGTCGATCCGGGCAATGGCGGTGTTGCCGCCAAGGCCGAGTTCACCAACAGCGGTGATGTGCTGTGGCCCGGGGCAATCATCAACGTCGTGCTGCCGCTGGGCACGGCGGTAACGCGCGTCAAGCTTCCCGAAGCCGCGGTCCAGACCGGCCGGGACGCGCCCTTCGTGTGGGCGATCGGTGCCGATGGCAAAGTCGTCATGCGGACTGTCGGCGTTGCCGGGCGCGCCGATGGCCAGGTCTATCTGGCCAGCGGCGTTGCGCCGGGCGAACGCATCGTCACCGACGCGCTGACCAAGTTGAAGCCGGGTGACCGGGTGCGCACACGGGATGGTTCCCGCGACGGCGGTCCGCGCACACTGCCTGCGGGGGCCATGGCGGCCGATCCGGCGACGGCGGTCGGCGGCTGATGGGTTTCGTACGCCTTGCCGTCGAACGGCCGGTGGCAACCGTGCTGCTCAGTCTCGCGATCATCTTCGCCGGCTTTTTCGGCTATCGCCAGTTGCCGGTGTCGGCGCTGCCCGAAGTCGACCTGCCGACGATCCAGGTCAACGCCAACCTGCCCGGCGCCAACCCGGCGACGATGGCATCGTCGGTCGCCACGCCGATCGAGCGGCAGTTGGCGACGATTTCGGGGATCGACCAGATAACATCGTCTTCGTCCACCGGTTCGACCAACATCACCATCCAGTTTGCGCTCGATCGCAACATCGATGCTGCCGCGCTCGATGTGCAATCGGCGCTGTCGGCGGTCACCCGTCGCCTGCCGGTCGAAATGCCGGCGCCGCCCACCTTCAAGAAGGTCAATCCGGCAGATCAGGCGGTGTTGATCCTGTCGGTGCGCGACCAGACGCGCCCGGCCAATGCGCTGCAAACCATTGTCGACACGCTGATCATCCCGCGTATTGCGACGATGGGCGGAGTTGGCGAGGTGCAGACCTATGGCAGCCGGCGCTATGCCATCCGCATCCAGTTCGATCCCGCCGCGCTGTCGGTACGCAACCTGACGCCCGAGGATATCCGCAGCGCCGTTGCCGCCGCCAACAGCAATGTCGCGGTCGGTGCCATTACCGGTGGCGACCGCAGCTATATCCTCGATGCCAGCGGTAACCTTGAACGCCCCGAGGATTTCGAAAAGATCATCGTTGCCACCCGCAATGGCCTGCCGGTGCGGCTCGGCGATCTCGCCAAGGTGATCAGCAGCTATGAACAGTTGCGCGGCGGCGCACGGTTCAACGGCGAACCAAGCCTGACCGTTGCCATCACACGACAACCGGGAGCCAATGTCGTCAAGCTGGTCGATGATGTATATGCCGCGCTGCCGGGGATCCGCGCCTCGATTCCGCCGTCGGTGAGCGTCATTCCGGTGGTCGACCGATCGGAATCGGTGCGCGATTCAGTTGTCGACGCGCAGATCACGCTGGTCGGCACCGCTATTCTGGTCATCCTGGTCATCTACCTGGTGCTGGGGGACTGGCGCGCCACGATCATTCCCGCGATCGTGCTGCCGCTCGCCGCAGGCGGCACCTTCGCCGGCATGTACCTGTTCGGTTTCAACCTCGACAACCTGTCGTTGCTGGCGCTGACGCTGGCGACGGGCTTTGTCGTTGATGACGCCATTGTCGTGCTCGAAAACATCGTCCGGCATATCGAGGATGGCGAGGAACCGCGCCCGGCAGCGGTCCGCGGCGCCAACGAGATTGCCTTTACCGTGCTGTCGATCTCGGTATCGCTGGTCGCGGTGTTCATCCCGCTGCTGTTCATGGGCGGCGTCATCGGTCGGCTGTTCTTCGAATTCGCGGTGACGATGACGATCGCTATCGGCATTTCCGCCATCCTGTCGCTGACGCTGATCCCGATGGTCGCGGCGCGCGTGCTGAAGGGCGGGCACCAAGGGGAGGGGAGCCGGGTTGCTCGCATCTCCACCCGGGCGTTCGGAGTATTGCAGGCGAAATACCTGCGCGGTGTCGATGCAACGCTGCGCCATCGCAAGGTGGTTGGCGTGCTTACCGCCGTGTCGATCGGCGTCGCCATCTGGGGCTTCACCGTGGTGCCCAAGGGCTTTTTTCCGACCGAGGACACCGGTGCGATTTTCATTGGTACCGAAGCGGCGCCCGATATCGGTTATGAACAGATGGTCGAAAAGCAGGCGGCGGTGGCGCGCATCGTGCTGGCCGACCCGGCGGTGGCGCGGGTCAACAGCTTTGTCGGTGGCGGCGGCGGCGGTGCCAACACCGGCCGCATGTTCGCGCCGCTGAAGCCGCGCGCGGAACGCGATGCCGCCGAAGTGGTGCAGGCGCGGTTGCGCAAGAAGCTCGCCGGAGTGCCGGGCATTTCGGCGTTCCCCAACATCCCGCAAAATTTGCAACTGGGCGGGCGTTCATCGTCAAGCAACCTGCAATACACGCTGTCGTCGGTCGACCAGGAAGCGCTTTATGCTTTTGCGCCGCAGCTCGAAGCCAGGTTGCGCGCTACACCGGGGTTCGAAGACGTGTCATCGGATTACCAACGCGGCGCCCGTGAAGTGATGGTCGAGGTTGATCGCGATGCCGCCAGCCGGCTCGGCGTGCCGGTCGCCGCGGTTCGCCAGACGCTGTATGCGGCCTATGGCAACCAGCAAATCTCGACCGTCTACACCGATGTCGACAGCTACCAGGTCATTATGGAAATCGCTGTATCGGAACAACTTACCCCCGATGGTATCGGCCGGTTGATGGTGCGCAGCAATGCCACCGCCGGGTCGCCCGGCACGCTGGTGCCCTTGTCGGCTGTGACCCGCGTTTCGATCCAGGGCGCCCCATCGGTGGTGGCGCACCAGAGCCAGTTGCCGGCAGTGACAATCTCGTTCAACCTGTCGAACGGGTTGGCGCTCTCACAAGCCAAACCGCTGATCGACGCCGCCGAGGCCGAACTTGGCCTGCCCGCGACGATTTCCGGCGCCTTTGGCGGTAATGCCCAGCAGTTTGAAGCCTCCACCGCGTCGATGCCATTGTTGTTCGTTGCAGCGATCATCGTCATCTACATCGTGCTGGGCGTGCTTTATGAAAGTTTTGCGCACCCGATCACCATTTTGTCGGGCCTGCCGGCTGCGGGTATCGGGGCGGTAGCTTTTCTATGGCTTTTCAACAAACCACTTGATGTGATTGGAATCATTGGTGTCGTGCTGCTTATCGGCATCGTCAAGAAAAACGCTATCATGATGATCGACTTTGCGCTTGCCGGGCAGCGCGCCCATGGCTGGACCCCCGTCCATGCCATCCGCGAGGCGACGGCAAAGCGCTTCCGCCCGATCATGATGACAACCTTTGCCGCGATGGCCGCTGCCGCGCCGCTGGCGCTCGGGCTGGGGGCAGGCGCCGAACTGCGCCAGCCGCTGGGCATCGCCGTGCTTGGCGGGCTTGTTGTCAGCCAGGTGCTGACCTTGTTCATCACGCCGGTCGTCTATCTCGGCATCGAAGGCATCAACGCCCGGCTGCGCGCGCGCCGCGGTGCGGCGGATGTGCGGGCGTTGCCGACGAATGACACGCCGGGGCGGGTAGCAGCGGAATAGAAGGATTGCCGCAGGCCGGGCCGTGACCGGGCCGCTTCACGCCAATTTGGTCAGTACCCGCTCGACCTGGGTCCACAATGCCGCCAGCGCGCGGGCTGCCGGCGCGGTCGGCGATTTTACCAGCACCGGCAGTCGCGTTGTCGCCATTGCTTCGATGGCAGCGGCATAGGGAATGCACAACCGTTCCGGATGGGCGGCAATGGTATCGCGGTGCAGCGCCTTGCGACGATCGACCATGGTAAACACCGGCAGGATGGCAGGGGCAGTTCCGGTCGGGCTCCACTTGTGATGCTTGGCAAGATGATCGAGCAATTGCGCATAGGCGCGTTCCGATAGCGGTGACGGCAGCATCGGCACCACGAGCAGATCGACAGCGCGAAACACCTGGTCGGCAAGTTCGGTCAGGCCCGGCGGGCAATCGAGGATGACGCGGTCATAATCCTTGTCGAAAGCGCGGATCAGCTTTTTCAGGCGGCGAGCCTTTTCCGCCTCGACGAGTTGCTTTTCAAGATGGCGCAGCGACTTGTCGGCGGCAAGGACATCCAGTGCGGGAAAATCCGACGCCTGGATCAGCGGTGCCAGTTCGCCTTCGGCAATGCCCTTGCGTGCGCTAAGGTCGCCTCGTGCCGCAAGGCGCAGCGTATAGGTGGCGGCACCTTGGGTGTCGAGATCCCAGAGCAAGGTGCGCCGCGCTGACAGCGTTGCCGCAGCATGGGCAAGGTTCACCGCCAGCGCAGATTTTCCGACCCCGCCCTTGACGCTGAAGACCGCGATACTGCGCATCGGTCAGGCGGACAATGCGAGTCGCAGACGGTCGCGCATGCTGTGCAAAAGAGCCATGTCGGTGGCAGCTGGCGGTGTGGCAGGCTCTGCTGCCACGGCACTGGCCTTGCCGACCTTGCCCGCTGGTTCACTGCCGCCAGCCATCAACAGCCTGGCGCCCCGAATGGTCAGCCCCCGATCATGTAGCAGGGA
>CAJAHV010000221.1 GCA_903939555.1 uncultured Alphaproteobacteria bacterium
AGGTTCGCCGACACCCCGCCGACATAGCGGTGCAACGGCAGCCCGCGCGCATCGGCGGCGGCCTTGGCAACCGCCAGACTGACTCCGAGCAAGGCATTGGCACCCAACCGCGCCTTGTTGGGCGTGCCATCGAGCGCAATCATCGCGGCGTCGATCTCGCCCTGTTCCTCGGCATCCATGCCCGACAGCGCGTCGTAGATCTCGCCATTCACCGCCGCGACAGCCTTGCGCACGCCTTTGCCGAGATAACGCGCCTTGTCGCCATCGCGCAGTTCGACGGCTTCATGGGCGCCAGTCGACGCGCCCGACGGCACCGCAGCGCGACCGGTGGCCCCGTCTTCGAGCACGACATCGACTTCGACGGTGGGGTTGCCCCGGCTGTCGAGGATCTCGCGGGCGTGGATGTCGATGATCGCGGTCATGAAACAAGGCCTTTGCAGCAGTTGCGACCGCGAACGGCCGAAGATTTCACCAGAGGGGCGCAAACGCAGTTGCACTCGCCCGGCGCTGGGGCCATCTATCGGCAGAGCCGTCGCACCGCAACATGTCCGCGCGGGGCGGCGGGAACTTTGGCAGGGGCAAGGCGCTTCCTGTCGTCGAAACGACGCGAAGAAAGAGAGCGACGCGCATGAGCCAGCCATCGCACCGGGCCGCCAATGATGCCGGTAATAATTTCGACGCCGCATACGCTGGTGATGAATTCGACGCCGCGATCGCTGGCGATGAATTCGATGCCGCATACGCTGGGGATGAATTCGATGCCGCAATCGCTGGAGATGAATTCGACGCCGCAATAGCCGGAGACGCCCCCTCCATGGCCGGCAATGGCCTGATTGACGCCGCACAGGCCCGGTTGCTTGATTTTGTCGAGGATGGCCGCGCCGAACTGGTCAGGGGTTTTGACGGGCTCGTCGCGCTTGCCAATGAAGTCGCCGCCAAGGTCGACAGTCTGGGTGGCGGCAGCGCGCTGGCGGCGCCGGTTGCCGATCTGGCGTATCAGGCCGCCGGCATCATCGGCGGCGTGCAGGCCCGCTTGCGCGACAAGCCGATCGACGAACTGCTCGATGATGGCCGGGCGCTGCTGCGCGAATCACCCGGCTTGGCCGGTAGCGTCGCCTTCGCCGCCGCCTTTCTTGTCACCCGGCTCATCAAGGTCAACCGTTGATGCGCGAACCGGGCACGCGCGCGCGATCATCGCTGGCCGGGCTGGTGATGCGCCTGGTCGATGATGCGGCGCTGTTGGTGCGCAACGAATTCCGGCTGGTTTTCGATGAATTCAGCCTGCGCCTGGCACGGGCCGCAGGCAATGTCGGGCTTGTCCTGTTCGGCGCGATGCTGATCGGCATGGCGCTGTTATTCCTGTTGACCGGCTTGCTGGTCTGGTTGGCCGCGCATGTCGGCGTGGTCGCGGCCGCATTGATTGCTGCGACCATCGCCATCATATTGGGGGCGACAACGGTTTATGCCGGGTTGAAGCGATTGCAGGATGGCGCACATGCCCGGCACAAGCCGGCCACCGAGACGCACGCCGGCAATCCGAACGAAAATGACGCAGGGCCGGCCCGCCCGGCGCAGGGAGATTGAAATGGCTTCGCAAAACGCCCAGCCGGCACCTGATGCCCGCCAGCGCCTGACCAGCACTCTCGACGAGATCGAGGAGCGGTTGAGCCCGCGCCGGATAATGGCCGATGGTCTTGAACGCGTCGCCGCCAGCAGCGGTCAACTCGCGTCGGCGGCGCGCGACACCGCCCGCGCTCACCCGCTGGCGCTGGCTGCTGCCGCCGTCGCAGTCGGTCTGGCGCTGTTCACCAGCCGACGCCTGTCGAGGGCGCGGGTCGATATGGGCGACGAACTGGGCAATTATACCGATTATGATGATGGTTTCGGTTTCACCGAAGCCGACACACCGTCGCCCGCCCAGCCGCGCCGGGTGGCCGCAACCGAAACAGCGGCCGAGACCGCAGCCGAGGGCGAAGCGACGGGCAACCCGCTGGTGTCGATCCTGATCGGCCTCGCCGCCGGGGCCGCGCTCGGCGCCATCTTCCCGGCGACCGAGACCGAACGCCGTGTGCTGGGCGACGCCGGCAGCCGGATCGGGGACGCGGCACGCGCCGCCGCCCGCCGCGCCGTCGACGACATTGGCACCGCGACTCGCCGCTGACGCCCCCTCACCCGGCCCTCACCCGCTACTGTGGCGGCACTTTCGCGGCATTTTCGTCCTGTGATCGTCGTGGGCCCGCTGGTTTTCACGCCCGGTTAAGCGCATAAACTGCATTATCCTCGCCTTCATCGGCGTTTCAGGAGCCTTTTTTCAGATGATTTCCGCCCGTTTCGACCGTCTGGCCGTCGCCGCCTCGCTGTTCATCGCAACAGCAGCGGCCGTTTTCGCCCCGGTTGCCGCCTCGGCACAGGTCGCCGCCCCCGGCGCGGCAAGCCTCGGCGACCCCACGGCTGCACCCTTTGTGCAGTCGCTTGCCGATGATGCCTTTGCCGTCCTGCGCGACAAATCGCTGTCGAAAGCCGCCGGCCGCAACAAGTTCCGCACCATGTTGCAGCAGAATGTCGCGCTGGAGGACATCGGCAACCGGCTGATCCGCCGCCATCGCGCCA
>CAJAHV010000222.1 GCA_903939555.1 uncultured Alphaproteobacteria bacterium
CCCGGGTCGCCATGTCCCAGTCGATCATCGCCTGCGGTGTCATGGTGACCGGATCGACGAGCAGGTTGTCGGGCTTCAGGTCCATATGAAGCAGCACCGGCCGGTCATCCTGTGGCGGCGGCACGGCACCGAGCGCGGCGAGCAGCGCCGCAGCCACCGGCGGCAGGCCGTCAGGCCAGACGGCAGCGGCGCGGGCGGTCCAGCCCTTCAACTGGCGCGGGTAAAAGCCTTCGGGTTTGCCGAGATCGCCAAGCCCAACCGCTTCGGGCGACAGCGCGTGCAGCGCCACCATCTGCGCCAGCGTCGCATCGAGCAGCGCCGCGCCGTCAGCGCCGGGGGGCAGTGTGCCGGCAATCGCGATACCGGGGCGATGCTCGAGGATGAGGAAGGGCGTGCCGAGCACCGCAGAATCGTCGCAGAATGCCAACCCGCTGGGCACGATGGAGAAATGCGGCGCCAGCGCCGAAATCACCCGCCATTCGCGGCCCATGTCGCTGGCACCGGCCGCCAGCACGCCCGGCGGCGGCCGGCGCAGCACGGCGGGGCCGCGCGTCAGCTCGATGCGGTCATTGCGGTTGGCGATGCCGCCCGACAGGCGCACCAGCCCGCTGCCCGCCACCAGCGCCAAGCCATGGGCGGGCAGCCATTCGGCCAGGCGGTCGCGTTCGTGCATCGCACAGCCGCTAGCATGAAGCCGCGGGCGTATCTATGCTTTGCCGCCATGGCCGATCCGCGCACCCTCACTACCGACCGGCTGGTCATGACGCCGCATGGCCTCGCGGATTTTCCCGATGTCATGCAGATGTGGAGCGACCCGGCAGTGGTGCCCTTCCTGGGCGGCGCGCCCTTCAACGAGGAAGACAGCTGGGCGCGGCTGCTGCGCTATACCGGCTGCTGGGCCGTGATGGGTTTTGGTTTCTGGGCGGTGCGCGACCGCGCCAGCGGTGCCTTTCTTGGCGATGTCGGCTTTCTGGAGGCGCGGCGCACCGGTGTCGACGGCTTTGACGGCGACCCCGAAATCGGGTGGACCCTGAATATCGCTGCGCAGGGCAAAGGCTATGCCACCGAAGCGGTCAGAGCGGCGTTGGGCTGGGGCGCAACGCATTTTTACGGCCGCAACGACCGCACCGTGGCGATGATCCACCCCGACAACAGCGCTTCGGTCGCCGTGGCCGAACGCTGCGGTTTTCGGCACTTTGCCGTGGCGCGCTACAAGGATCAGCCCACCGGCCTATGGGCTTGTCGCTGGCCGAGCTAGCGCAGCGTCACCCAGACCGGGGCATGGTCGCTGGCCTTTTCGGCGCCGCGCACGGCGGTATCGACCCCGGCATCGACCAGCCGGTCGGCGGCGGCCGGCGACAGCAGCAGGTGATCGATGCGAAAGCCGTGGTTGCGCGCCCAGGCTCCGGCTTGATAGTCCCAATAGGTCCAGACCTGGCCGCCGGGATGCACGGCGCGCAACGCATCGGTCCAGCCCTGCCAGAGCAGGGCGCGATAGGCGGCGCGCGATTCGGGCTGCATCAGCGCGTCGTTCGCCATCGCTTCGGGGCGCCAGACATCGTCATCGTTGGGGATGACATTGTAATCACCCGCCAGCACGACCGCCCCGCCGCCAGCGAGCAAATTCTGCGCATGCGCCTGCAGGCGCGCCATCCACGCCAATTTGTAATCGAATTTGGGGCCGGGCTGCGGGTTGCCGTTGGGCAGATAGATGCTGGCGACGCGCACGCCGGCGACATCGGCCTCGAGATAGCGCGATTGTTCATCCGTCTCGTCGCCGGGCAGGCCGCGCCGGGTCTCCACCGCCGGCTCGCGGCTGAGGATAGCGACGCCGTTGAAGCCCTTCTGGCCGTGGACGAGGCAGTGGTAGCCGGCGTCCTTGAGCGTTTCGACCGGGAAGTTCTCGGTCTGCATCTTGATTTCCTGCAGGCACGCAACATCGGGCTTGTAGGCGTCAAGCCATTCGAGCAGCCGCGGCAGGCGGGCATTGGTGCCGTTGATATTGAAACTGGCGATCTTCATGAAGGCGTTGTGCCCAAAGATGCCGCCGGCGGAAAGGGGGCGGCGCGGCCTTCCCGCCATTTAGCCGGATAATCCGGGTGCGGAGGCACAGCCCCTGCCCGCCAGAGGCGCCTAGACTGAAAAACTCGACCCGCAACCGCAACCGCTCGCGGCCTGGGGATTGCGCACTTCGAACGCCGCCGCGCCGATTTTTTCGACATAATCGACTTCGGCACCGGCGACGAACGGCAGGCTGTCAGGATCGATCAGCATGGTGACGCCATCGGTTTCGACGGCGAGGTCATCGGCGGCGGCTTCGGCTTCGAGCCCGAACTTGTACTGAAAGCCGGCGCAGCCGCCGCCATCGACGGCGAGGCGCAGTTTCAGCCCCGGTTTGCCTTGGCGTGCCGCGATCACGGCAACGCGGGCGGCAGCGGCAGGCATCAGGCGGGGTGCGGTTTCCATGGTGGCAATGTAGGGCGACAGCGCGCCCGGCGCAATCGCGGTTCAGCCCAGCTTGCGAATCGGGGTCATGCCGCCGACCGAGGCGGTAACGGTATCGTCTTCGAGCATCGGGCCGAAATCCTGGGGCTCATCGGTCTTGGCGCCGTTCTGCGCCGCAAGCACATAGGCCGAGGCATCGAGGAAGGGCCGCGGATTGACGGAACGGCCATCGACGCGGACTTCGAAATGGAGATGCGTCCCGGTCGAACGCCCGGTCGAGCCCATGCGACCGATGATCTGACCCTGGCGGACACGCTGGCCCGGCGAAACGAGAATCTTCGACAGATGGCCGTAACGGGTGTCGATGCCCTTGCCATGGGTGAGTTCGACAAGATTGCCATAGCCACCCGAGCGCCCGGCCTGCAGCACCGTACCGCTGGCCGAGGCATAGATGGCTTCACCATGGCTGCCGGCCATATCGACACCGGCGTGCATGGCGCTGCCACCGTTGAACGGATCGTAGCGATAGCCATAGCCTGAGGTGTAGCGATAATCCTTGACCGGCATATAGGCCGGGATCGCCGACACGGCGCTCTGCAGATGATTGAGCTTGGTCCAACTTAGGAACAAGTCCTTGAAGCGCGGCTCGGCATCGACGCTGACCGGGATATAGGGGCCGCCCATGCCCTGCGCCGAGCCGTTCCAGTCACTCGACCGCACGAAACGCGACGGATCGAGGCCGAGACGGCGGATCAGCGCCTGGGTATCACGCAGCTTGGCTTCGGCAGCGCCGGCGGCCTTGTCGACAAAGGCGAGTTGCTGGTTTTCCAGCCTGGCGAAGGGTTCGACCATCGCCATGTCGACCCGGGGTGCTTCGAAGTTGCGGCCGGCGAGCTTGCCGCCGCGCTTGCCCAGCACCGGGCCAACGAGATCCTGCACGGTCAGCAACGTACCACGACCGGTTTCGACCTTGCGCGGCAGCATTTTTGCCAGCTGCGCCATGTCGCGCTTGTCGGTGAGCAGCGCGGCGAGAAAGGCTTGGCGCGCTTCGAGGGCTTCGGCACGGGCAGCGACATCACCCTTGAGCGCCGCTGTTTCGGTTTTCATCGCCTGGATGGTGGTGCTCATCCGGGCAAGCTCGGCTTGTTTGGCAGCAAGCGCCGCATCGGTGTCACCCGATACCATCGCCGTCGTGGCCAGACCCAGCCATCCCGCGATCAGCACTGCCGAACCAATTGCCATGACCTGAGCCCGTGTCCCCATTCTGATGGTCAGATCGCGATGGCCGGATTGGCCATGGCTCCTGTGCCAGGTGAATTGATGCGCCGGCAGGGCACGCGCCAGACTTTGCGTCAGCCCGTCAAAGGCCACGTTCAGACCAGCCACAATGGTGTAACCCCCGCCTCGATCGTCGTGTTGTGCGCCTGGCCGTTGCCGGATGGCCCGGCCAGAATCGCGGTACGCTGCTTCACTCGAACACGTCGACGGCGGTTGGGGCCGATCCGACGCGTTCGTTGAACCACCCCCGCTGCAGTGCCGCAACCCGCCGCCAGCATAGAGGGGGGCCAGCCGTTGCGGCGCAGCGACGAGTTGAGCCGAAGTCGAAAAAAGAGGCGCTATCGGTGCAACTACCGGCTTGTCAGGCCGTAGATATCGGTTCGAATCGGCCGGTCCTGCAATTCAGCCCAGCGCCTGCGTGGCCGCCAGCACCTGTGCGGCATGGCCCGCTACCTTGACCTTGCGCCATACGCCGGCAATGCGGCCATCGCGGCCAACAAGGAAGGTCGCCCGCTCTATCCCCATGTATTTCTTACCATACATGCTCTTTTCCACCCACACGCCCCAGGCCTCGGTCACGGCGCCGCTGTCATCGGCACCCAGCGCTATTGTCAGGCCATGCTTGGCGCGGAATTTGGCGTGCGCCGCCACCGAATCGCGCGAAATGCCGATGATGTCGGTATCGGCCGCGGCGAACCCTGCAGCCAATGCGCTGAAATCCTTGCCCTCCGTCGTGCAGCCCGGGGTGTCGTCCTTGGGGTAGAAATACACCACCAGCTTGCGGCCGGCGTGCGCGGCAAGGCTGATCGGGCCGGCATCGCCTGGCAGGGTGAGATCGGGCGCGGCATCGCCAATCACGAGGTCGGTCATGATAAGTTCCTTTTTGCAACCACTGTATTGAATGCCAGCCGCACCGCTGTCTTGGCCAGTGCCAAATCATCAGCGACGGCGGCGAAATTCGTCGCACCCAGCGCCGCGGCGATCATCACCTCCACCGCCGGGGCGAAGGCTGTCGGCACGCTGCTACCCGGCGCGACCAGCCGCAACAGCACGAGGAAGCGCGTCAGCCGGTCATGCGCTGCCGCCAGCCCTTCGGGCAGCGTGCCGGCAGCGGTCATCAGCGGGATCGTCGCCGCCAGATCAGGACCGAAAGCCCGCCGATCACGCAGTTGCAGGAAGTGAACGACGAATTCCAGATCGACAAGCCCGCCCGGCGCCAGTTTGACATCGAATACTCCCTTGGCCGGCTTGGCGCCGGCGATATCGGCGCGCATCGCCGCGACCTC
>CAJAHV010000223.1 GCA_903939555.1 uncultured Alphaproteobacteria bacterium
CAAGGTTGGCACTTACAAGGCGGCAGTTGAACCCTTCACCCTCGCCCGCTCGTCGCCAGAGGCGCGCGCCGCCAACCAGGCGCTGGTCGACAGCCTATGGGCCAGTTTTCGCACCGATGTGAAGGCAGTGCGGCCAGCCGCTGATATCACCGCCTTCATCGCGCAGTTGCCGCAGCGTCTCGGCGCGTCTGGCGGCGACCAGGCCAAGGCGGCGCTTGACGCACGGCTCGTCGATATCATCGGCACGCGCAGTGATTTCGACGCCGCCATCGTTAAGCTGGTCGGCGAAGGCGAACAGCGCAGTTTCGGCACCTACAAGGGCATCACATTAGCCTCTTATCTCGCGGCGACCGATCCGGTCGTACCGCAAACCGGCCCGGCGATCGGCGTTGTTTATGTGACCGGTGATATTGTCGATGGCGAAGCGCCACGCGGCACGGCGGGGGGGGCCACCATCGCGCGCGCCATCGCCAACGCCGTCGCCGACAATGACGACTTGAAGGCGCTTGTTGTCCGGGTTGATTCGGGTGGCGGCTCGGTGCTGGCGTCCGAAGAGATCCGCCAGGCCCTGATCGATGCCAAGAAGCAGGGTCTTCCGGTTGTGGCTTCGTTTGGCCCCGTTGCAGCCTCGGGCGGTTACTGGTTGGCGACATCGGCCGATGAAATCTATGCGATGCCCTCAACCATCACCGGATCGATCGGGGTTTTTGCGATCATCCCCAGTTTCAACCGCAGCCTTACCGAACTGGGCATCGGTGTCGATGGCGTGAAGTCCACCCCTTATTCCGGTGAACCCGATCTGCTGGCCGGCCTTTCGCCCGAAACCCGGGTGATCCTGCAATCGTCCGTCGAAGATATATACCGCCGCTTTATCGGGCTGGTTTCCACAGCCCGCAAACTGCCGACAACCGAGGTAGACCGGATCGGCCAGGGACGGGTGTGGGCAGGCGACACCGCATTGCAATTGAAACTGGTCGACAAACTGGGCGGACTCGATGCCGCGGTCGCCGCAGCTGCCGCTCGTGCCGGAGTAAAGGGCAAGATCCGCACCATAGATATCGAACGCCCGGAATCACCGCTGGTCGCGTTGTTGCGCGGCGTAATGGGGCCTGGGGAGGATGCACAGGAGCAGGTGGCGCGTGATCCGTTTGCCAAGCTGGCGGCTGCGTCGCGACAACGCTTACTTGCCGCTGTTGGCGATATGCACGCCATTGCACAGGGCCCGACGATGCAGGCCGCCTGCACCGAATGCAGCGGCATGGGAAGCCCGCGCGTCGCCCGGGCACAGGCTGGCGAAGGCTGGCTGGCGAAGCTGGCGCTGGCGGCAAAGTAAGGCCCCACACCCTGCACGATATGATCGGTGCCGCCAGCCGAAACGGAATATCCGGATGCGGGCAGCAGCACAGCGCTGCTGATCAGAGCGGCGGCGGCACCAGCCCCCAGGATTTGAGCACGACAGCCTGCACCACCATGACAACAAGCCAGCAAAGGCTATCCATCACCGTCGTCGACCAGCCATGCCGCCGGGCGCGCAGGGTAACGATGTTCACGGGCGCAACAAAGCCGATCCAGATCACCACTGCGCTGCCCAGCGCCATGGTCCAGTCACCAGCCTTGGCCGGGGCGAGAATGAGCGCTCCGGCCAGAATCGCGGCAAACTAGCCCTGAGCAATGGCAGTGGTCACCA
Source organism: uncultured Alphaproteobacteria bacterium (assembly GCA_903939555.1). GTDB lineage: Bacteria > Pseudomonadota > Alphaproteobacteria > Sphingomonadales > Sphingomonadaceae > Sandarakinorhabdus. The sequence continues at coordinate 1,688 of CAJAHV010000223.1, forward strand.
GCAGGCCCGGCCCGCGCAGCGACAGTCTAGCCAAGCGCAGATAGACTGCCCCGACCAGCATGCCGGCCAGCGTGGCGAGCAGGATGGGCGCGAGATTGAGGATTATGTAGATCATCGACGGCCCTTGATTATGACGCTAACTAACGACAAACTCAAGACGAACGAAAGCTGCAACATGACCGCATCCGGAACCGAAACTGCCCTGCCCCCGTTGTTGCTTGGTCGGCTCAATCATGTCGGCATTGCCTGCGTCAGCATCGATGCAACCGTTGCCATGTACGAACGCCTGTTCGGCGCCACTGTTTCGACCCCGGCTTTCGACCTCCCCGCGCAGGGCGTGCGGGTTGCCTTCATCGATGTCGCCAACAGCCAACTTGAGCTGATCGAACCGCTCGGTGCCGATTCGCCGATCCACGGCTTTCTGAAGAAAAACCCCAGCGGCGGCCAGCACCATGTCTGTTTCGAGGTCGCTGACATAATCGCCGCGCGTGATGCGATGCGGGCACGCGGCGCAACTGTGCTTGGTACCGGGGAGCCGCGGATGGGGGCGCATGGCGTACCGGTGATCTTCGTTCACCCGCGCGACACTGCCGGCGTGCTGATAGAATTGATGGCAACACCGGCTGGGCACTGATCCCGGCAACTTGCCCGTCCAAAAAACAGCAAAAGGCGCGGGGGGTTGCCCCCCGCGCCTTTTGTTATGCCATCAGGGCGCTTCAGTTGCCGCGACGGCCGCTGAGCAGCCAGCCGACGACAAAGCCCAGCGCGACACCACCGGCGAGGACGGCGATCGGCTGATCCTGTACCGTTTGGCGGACCTTGGCGGTCGAATCCTCGGCTAGCCGCTGGGCGCGTTCCCGGGCTTCACGCGCCGTTTCCGGAGCCTGCTCGGCCCAAGCCTTGGCTTTTTCGCTGG
>CAJAHV010000224.1 GCA_903939555.1 uncultured Alphaproteobacteria bacterium
GCTGGTCGGCAAGGCGCGTCACGCGCGGGGTGACAAATTCGCAGAAGCCATAGCAAGAAGTTACTACAAACTACTGGCATATAAAGATGAGTATGAAATTGGCCGGCTCTATTCAGATGGCCGGTTCAAGGCTGCTTTCGAGGCGCAGTTCAGCGCCGGGGCCATGAAGGTGCAACTCGCTCCGCCCTTCCTTGGCGGTATCGATGCTGCCACCGGCCGGCCCAGGAAGCGCAGCTTCGGTCCGTGGATCCTCACCGCCTTCGGGTTGCTCGCCAAGGGCAAGCGCCTGCGTGGGACAGCATTAGACCCGTTCGGTTACACTGCCGAGCGCCGCAGCGAACGCGCCGACATTGCCGCCTTTGAAGCCGATGTCGAAAAACTTCTGGCCGGCGTCACCGACAACAATATCGGTCTGGCAATCGCGATTGCCCAGTTGCCGATGGATGTGCGCGGTTTCGGCCCGGTGAAGCAGGCAGCGCGGGCAAGTGTGGCCGAACGGCGCGACCGGCTGTGGTCGCAATGGCCAGGCGAAGAAGCCAAGCTGCCAGCCTGACGGCGATCCTGGCGCGCGATCGAACGCCCACCCTGCACGCTACAGGCGTGGATCCTTCACTCAATTATCAGTGGCGAAGCAGGCACGCCCCGATTTTGCGACCGTGTCACACGCCTCGCGCGCTGCCGCCTTGGTCTTGTACGGTCCCAACTGCAGCTTGGTGACATTGCCATCCACCGCGTAAATCGGCTTGCGATCGCCGACCAGCTTCTTCTGCTTCTTGGCAAGCTCCTTCCATGAGGCCTCGGCAAGCGCCCGTTTCGAAAAGGCGCCGAGTTGCACCCGCCAACCAGTGATCTGTTTCTCTGGCGGCTTGGCCGCAGGTTTGGCTGAAGGTTTGACAACCGACTTTTCCACCAGCTTGGCCACCTGTTTCTCTGGCGATTTCTCCAGCGGGTTTTCAGGCGGCTTTTCAACCAGCGATTGCGAGGCCGGCAGCGTGACGGTTGTTACCGCGGGCGCGCTCGGCGCTTCGATGGCGCGCGGCGCGAGCGGCTCGGGCGCCTGCACCATGGCTACGGGAGCCTGCACGACAGCTACTGGCGGCGGACCTACGGCCACAGGCGGCGGGATGACCGGCGACGGCCGGGCTGGCAGAGGCATGGTCCACACAGGACCGGGCTGATCCTTGCGTGCGACATCGACATTCGCGTCAGGCCTTGGGGCCGGCTTGCGCGCCAGCAGTGGCGGCGGCGGCGCCATCGGTTGCGGCGAATTGGCAAGTCTGCGCTCGGGCGCCGGCTCCACCGGGCGCGGTGGTGGCTTGATGACTTGGCTCGGCAGCACCGCATCGTTGAGCGGGGCCACCGATCCCAATTGCGGTTTGCCCGATACAGCGACAAATTCGGGGGGAACACCATTGCCGCCAGCCAGGCTCGTCGCCACGGCCCAGCCATTGGCGCGCTCCAATGGCGCGATCACCCCGGTCAGCGTTTGAAGTGCGCCGCTTGCCTCCGTCAATCCTTGTGCCGAGGCGCGGGCAAGATAGGCATAAGCAAGCGTCAGGCTACGCGGCACACCATCGCCGTTCCAATGGGCGATGCCGAGCACATATTGGGCGCGCATTTCGTTTCGATCAGCGGCGGCCTTCAACCAGCGCGTCGCTTCGACCTTTTCGCCCGCCTGAAACAGCAGGATGCCAAGGTTTGCCTGTGCCGGCAGATGGCCCTTGGTCGCCGCCTTGCGATAATAATCGCGCGCCAGCGCCAGATCTTTGGGCACGGCGCGGCCAAGCTTGTGGGCCTGCCCCATGTTGAACATCGCATCGGGGTCACCCGCGGCGGCAAAGGGCTGCCAGATTGCCACGGCGGCGGGATAATCCCCGGAACGCCACAGATCGACCCCGCTGCGCACCGAAGGCGGCGGCGGCGGCGGCGCCGGGGCCGCCACGGGCGCAACTTTCTTTTTGCGTGCTGCTTCAGCCGGCGGCGCGACAAGGCAAAGCATCGCCAGCGCCGCCGTCACCAGCATCCGGCCGCGATTCATGCGCGCCACACGATATCTCCACCCTTGATCGTCATGCGCACCCGGCCGGCGACCGGAATGCCATCGAATGGCGTGTTGCCGGCACCGATGAAGCGGTCGCCGGCAATTCGCCATGGCGCCTGTTCATCGAAAAGGACAATATCGGCGGGTGCACCAACGGAGAGCGAGCCGCCGGGCAAGCCGAACAGCGCCGCTGGAGCCGCTGTCATCGTCTTCAATGCTGCCGCCAGCGACAAAGTGCCGTTGCGGACGAGCGACAGTGCCAGTGCCAGCAGCGTTTCCGCTCCTGCCATGCCCGGCGCCGCATCGGCAAAGGGCAGCCGCTTTTCTTCCTGACTGCGCGGATCATGCCCCGAGGCGATGACCGAAATCGTGCCATCACCAATGGCAGCTTCGACAGCGCGGCGGTCGGCATCGCTGCGCAACGGCGGCGACAGCCGGGCGAAGCTGCGGAAACCGGCAACCGCCGTTTCATTCAGCAGCCAATGCGCCGGCGTCACCCCTGCCGAAACGGCGACACCCCGCGCCCGGGCGGCGCGCACAAGATCCAGCCCTTCGGCGGTCGTCACCTGGCGCAGGTGCAACCGTGCGCCGGTGGCTTCGGCCAGTCGTATATCCCGCGCCACCGCCAAGCTTTCGGCAAAAGCCGGCGCAGCGGCCAGACCCAACCGTGTCGCATATTCGCCCTCGGTAGCGACCGAGCCGGCGGTCAGCACCGCATCTTCGGCGTGGCTGACGACGGTCATGTCGAACGCCCGGCTGTAGGCGAGCAGCCGGTACATCACGGCGCTGCTGGCAATACCAAGGCGTCCGGTGGCGACGCCGACGGCACCCGCCGCCTGCCCCAGCCCGATTTCGGCAAGCTCTTGCCCGGCAAGGTCGCGCGTCGCGGCGACCAGCGGGTGCACCCAAACATCGGGCTTGCCCATCGCCTGGGCAAAGGCAACCAGCGCCGGATCATCAAGCGGCGGCCGCTGGTCGGGCATCAACACGATGCGGGTGATACCGCCGGCATGGCAGGCGGCGGGATCGGCACGGAACACGCCAGCGTCGACAAGACCCGGGGCCAGCACCAGCCCGGCGGCATCGATCACCCGGGCATCAGAAGGAATGGCAGATGCGCCCACGGCGACCACCACCCGATCGCGCAGCAACACGGTTGCCACGGCATCAAAGCCTGTGGCGGGATCGATCACACGGGCGCCAGTAATGGCGATCACAGCGAAGCCCCTACGGGTGGCCAGCCCGGCACGCCGCGCCGGCTGCGTGTCAGCACATCAAGGCAAGCCATGCGTACGGCAACGCCCATCTCCACTTGTTCGGTTACCGCCGAACGCGCGATATCGTCGGCGATGCGGCCATCGATTTCGACCCCGCGGTTCATCGGCCCGGGGTGCATGACCAGCACGCCGTCAGCGGCATGGCGAAGTCGTTCCTCGGTCAGCCCGAAAAATCGGAAATATTCGCGGGTTGACGGCACATAAGCACCATCCATGCGCTCGGTCTGCAAGCGCAGCATCATCACGACATCGACGCCTTTCAACCCTTCATCCATGCTGGTGAAGCAATCGACCCCCAACTGGTCGACATGCGGTGGCAACAAGGTCGGCGGGGCCACCACACGCACTTTGGCACCCAGGGCTGCCAGCAGCTGAAAATTGGAACGCGCTACTCGACTGTGCAGGATATCACCGCAGATGGCGACAGTCAGTCCTTCGATCCGACCCTTGCGGCGGCGAATGGTCAACGCGTCGAGCAGCGCCTGGGTCGGGTGTTCATGGCGCCCGTCACCGGCATTGAGTACCGGGCACCCAAGTTTTTCGGCGATCAACTGCACGGCGCCCGATGATCCGTGGCGAATGACAATGACGTCGGGGTGCATCGCCGCCAGCGTCAACGCGGTGTCGAGCAGGGTTTCCCCCTTCTTCAATGACGATCCCGACACCCCGAGATTGACGACATCGGCGCCCAACCGCTTGCCGGCGATTTCAAAGCTGAGCAGTGTGCGCGTCGAGTTTTCGAAGAAAGCGTTGATCTGGGTCAGCCCGGCGAGACGATTGTCATGCTTGGAACCGCCGCTGCCCGTGCTTTTGCCGGCACCGCGGTTCAACTCGACCCATTGTTCGGCCTCATCGAGGAGGTAGAGCATTTCCCAAGGTTGCAACCCTGCCAGGCCGAGCAGATGCGCATGCGGAAACGGATGCACTCCGGCCGGGGCGGTACCGGCAAGCATGACAGGGTTCGGCGGCATCGGCATCAGTGCCTCGTTTAGCGGGGTTGCGCTGCCAAGGGCAAGCGGCAGACCGGCCATTGTGGCGAAGCGGTCAAATTTGATCCCGCTCAAAGACCGGCCCGTCTTGATCCGTATCGCCGGCCGCGAAACAACGAGGCGAATATGAAATAAATATTACCGAACGCGATATACTGCGCTGGCTGAACATCCTTGCCATGGTTCATTGGCCGGACGGCGAATGAGGAGTGTTCCAGGCATTGTGCAATGTCGTCAAATAGTCGCTGCTTCTCGATGAACACCGGCGGCGCATGGAAACAACCTGTCGTATCGACCCTAGGACAACAACAGCGACACCGGTATCGCCATTGCGGCAATGCCCAGCGGCAAAGCTGCGCGCCAGCCGGCGCGCCAACCGGCCGTAACGAGCACGATCGCCGCCTTGAATAGCGTATTAAGCAGCACCGGCAGCGAAAGGATCATCCCGGCCACGCCGGCATCAAGGGTGCCGGGCGTCAGGCCGCGCATGGTGACGATGGCGGCATCGACATCCATCGAGCCGGTAATAGCCAGCACCGTCGCGATCCCGGCGTTGCCGAACCGGACTTCGGCCCAGCGCACCACCAGCGCCAGCCCGGCGACCAGCACCGCAAAGCCCAATGCGGGCAGCAGTGCAAAGGGATTGCGGGTTGCGGGTTCCGGCGCCGACGGCGCCCCCCGGGCGGCGCGCAACCCGAGCGCTGCAAAGCCCAGCGCGACCAGCGCCGCCGGCACGATGATCATCGCCAGCCGCGGCAACGCAAACGGCACCAGCAGCGCTGTCAGGAGCAGCACGCGCGCGAACATCACCGCCGATGCCACAGCGATGCCTGCCGCCAGCACCGGGCGCTGCCCGGCCTCGGCGCGCAGCCGCTGCGACAACGCTGCGGTAATGGCGGTCGAAGAATAGAGCCCGCCTATCGCCGCGGTCGCCAATGTGCCGCGCGTCGGCCCGAGGCGTTTTGCAGCGATATAACCGGCAAAGGAAAATCCGCAGACAATCACAACGACGAGCCACAGGTCGAACGGGTTCCACGCCCGATACGGTCCCATGGCGCGATCGGGCAGCACGGGCCAGATCGCCCCGGCGATAATGGCAAAACGGATAACCGCATCGACATCGGCTTCGGCAAGATCGCGCAGCCAGCCATGCAGGGTGTCGCGCCGGGACAACAGCAGCGCCGCCACGGCCGCCACCGCTAGCGCCGGCACGGTGAATCCGGTGGTTGCCAAAGCACCCAGCGCAAAGGTCAGCAGCGCGGCGATTTCGGTGGTGGCACTGACGTTGTCAGCATCCAACTGGTCGGCGCGGCGAAAATCGATGATCAGCACTGCCACAGCGCCCGCCGCCAGCACTGCCGCCACCAGCGGCAGGCGCGCCCCCAACAGCCCTGCCAGCCCTCCGAGCAGACCGATGAGGCCGAAGGTGCGCAGCCCGGCCACCCGCCCGCCGGCGCGTGCGCTGCGTTGCCGCCAGCCGCGTTCCAGCCCGATCAACAGGCCAATGGCCAACGCGGCGAACAGGTCGCGATAAGGCAGCAACGATGCCATGGCAGTATTATGCGCTCACCGCAGCGGCAAGGCCAGCCCGGGGCGGGCCATCAGAATTAAACTGCGAGTGGTACCAGAGGAAGAAATCGGGCGGACTTCAATGCAAAATCATGCGCTCGACACAGCTTCGATCCTGCCAAATTTCTCTCAATCAAACCAGACACATTTTCAAGGACAGGAGCAGATCATCAGGCATCACGATCATCGGCATAAACGGGGGCCGAACACCAAACTGCATCCTTACAGTCGTCCGATGACCGCTTCCAGTCCGATGCGATCAAGATATCCCTTATTTAATCCCCGCCCAACATTATCAAGATCATAGTAGGGCCGATGCTCTTCGGAATCGAGACGGACCTCTTGATCGGAACTCTCAACGCCCAGCTTTCGCCAGAGTGATGCAGCTAAGCGTGCGACCAGAGCAATCTGCTCTGGGCTCTTATTGTCCCAATGCCCGCCGTCTCGCCGCATCGACAAAATTATCAAGAGATCATCTTTCATGAAAACGATTCTACGCTTCGAGAACAGATTTCCGACAACTGGCACTGATCCGATGAAAGGCGTACTATTTCTCGCAGATTCAAAATTTTCGAACCGCCCGCCAGAAACTATTACGGTCTCGCCGAAGTTCATATCAACGGTTATTTCAGAAGATGATTTTTCGGTTTGGACAGATTCTTTGAATGAACCAACACGTATGTCATTCCGAAAAGTCTCCAATGCGGTCGCAATCTTGAGACTCACTGTATCCTTATTGATGAATTTCGGTGTAACGGCCAGCGAAAGACCTACTTCTTTAGTAAAGGACTGCGAGTTCATCTGCCCAGTGCTGTTATAGGTCAGAGTTCCTCCCGAAAAAACTTTTGACGTAACGCCGTCATAAACGAGCAATGTCTGGCGCGCCTCAATCGCGGAGCTGCTGCCTAATGAATTGGCAATATTAAGAGAATATGTCACAGATGGGACAGCAATATTTACATTTTGAACTGTTTTTACTGCATCCGATATCGCAGTATTACTTAACCGGTCGCTGATTTTTGTGCGCTCGGAATTGATCAGCGAGCTACCAAACTGCAATGTAAGAGCGTCCATCAGATTGATGCCGCTGGAAGTTGCGCGGCCTTCCTGCCGCCTGATGATAACGACATCAACAGTCGCCATCTTGCGGTCCGGACTGGTCGGGGCAGACGCTACAGCACTGACTGCAAGGCCTGGCGCGACGGCAGGGGCC
>CAJAHV010000225.1 GCA_903939555.1 uncultured Alphaproteobacteria bacterium
CAGCTTCTTCGGCGCTAAATTCCATCCCGCCGCGGCGCAAGCCAATATCAAGAAGTTCAATTATTTTCTATCGAACCGCCCGGGCCATTAGGTTCGGTGGCTTTATCCGGCCCAATACGGACATCAACACCGTCACCGATTATTCGGACAGTTCGCAGACGAAAACCATCATCGCTCTCTCTCGTACACATCGCGTAAATTTCGTTACTTGCGCCGGCGAGATCACCGATCCGGCCGGTCATATAGGTGACAAGGTGCTGATCCGGCGAGACAAAAAAACTGAAAGACTCTCGGCTTCCAATCGCCGACATTAGAATGTGCTTTACCTCGCGCCGATCGGCATGTCGTACGTCGAAAACATAGACCACACGAACAGGCGTAGGCAGGGCATTAAGCAACGCTGGCGTATTGAAGATTGTTACCAATTTTGCCCGGCAGGATCTTGCCGCCTGAGCCTCAAAAGGCCGCAGTCCGGGCAAAAATATAACTGCGAAAATGCCTATGATGCCAGATGCAGCCGCGCCAATTATCAGGCGTTTCGACAGGTTCACAGCCATGGACGCTCCCCTCAAATCAGGGGCCAAATATGCGGCCGGCGGTTCATAACATCAAGAAATAATTAAAATACATTTAAATGAAAATAATTCATTATTCTCGAACAACTCCTAAACATTGCGTTTGGTTTCGGCAATCTCTCTGACCGCCCCCTTATCCACTCCGCAGCGCTACACCAACGTCCCGAACGCAGCCAACCGCCGCGAAACCGCCTGCGCCGCCTTCGCATCCCCAGCCTTCAACGCCGCCGCAATCTGCACCCCGTGCGCGCGCAGCAGTGCCTCGTACGCGTCGTCGGCCGGCAATTGCGCCACGCCCTGCAACAATTGCGCCGCCTTGGCCGCATTGCCCTTGTCGAGATCGAGCAGTGTCTGCGCATAGAACACCCGGTGCACCGGGTTGGTCGGATCGAGCTTCAGCGCCTTGGCAAAGCCCGCATCGACTTCGCTGGCCTTGGCGCCCAGCACCGTCGACGCCATGAAACCGCCCAGCGTTGCCACCGCGCCGCCGTGCCAGCCGGCGACCGCGGCCCAGCCGAGCGGTTTTTCGGGGTGGGCGGCGCGCCAGGCTTCGAAGCCCTGGCGCGATGCCTTGCCGAGCCCCGGTGATTTGGTCAGCTTGGCGCGATAGCCCGTCGCCACTGCCTTTTGAAACAGCGCATCGGCATTGCCCGGTGCCTTGGCCAGCGCCTTGTCGAAATCGGCTTCGGCCGCCGTGATGATCGCCAGCGCCTGATCCTTGTCGCGGGTCATGTACGCCGCCTGCACCAGTTGCGCGCGGCCCGACAGAACAAGACCAGCCGGCGTGGCTTCGGCGCGGCCGTCGCGCACGACCATCGCCCATTTGCCCTCGCGAAAGGCGCTGACAGAATCGGCAAGCACCGGGGTGGCCACAGTAAGCGCCGGGACGGCGAGGGTGAGCAGCAGCGCGGTCAGCAGGGTCCTGGTCATGGTGTCTCCATCATCGTCAGCGCGTCGGCGATCAGCCCCCGGGTTTCGGCAAGGCCATAAAGCGCGATGAACGACCCCATACGCGGCCCCTGTGAACTGCCGATGAGCGTTTCATAAAGCGCCTTGAACCAGTCACGCAGGTTTTCAAAGCCGGCGGCCTTGCCGGCCTCATACACCTCGAACTGATAGGCTTCGGCATCCGCCCCCTCGCCGACCGCGGCGAGCCGGGTATCGAGATCGCGCAGCGCTGTGGCTTCGCGCGCGTCCGGCGCGCGGCGCTTGAGGCCGGGGATGACGAAATCCCGGGCATAGCGCGCCGCATGCTGCACCAGCCGGTCGAGCAACGGGTGCGTCTCGGGGCTCGTGCCCGGCGCCTGGCGTGCAACATAGGCCCAAAGCTTTGCCGGATCATCGGTTGCCGCCACCGAGGCAAGGTTCAGCAGCAGTGAAAAGCTGACGGGCAAGGCGGCCACCGGCGGCGTGCCTTGATGGATGTGGTGAACCGGGTTGCCGAGCTGCTGTTCGATCGGCTGTTCGGGATATTTGGCGAGGAAATCGGCATATTCGTCGATGGCGCGCGGGATGACATCGAAATGCAGCCGCTTGGCCTTGCGCGGGCTCTGGAACATGTAGAGCGCCAGCGATTCGGGTGGGCCATATTCGAGCCATTGCTCGATGGTCAGGCCATTGCCCTTCGACTTGGAAATCTTGGTGCCTTCGGCATCGAGGAAGAGTTCATAGTTGAAGCCTTCGGGCGGCCGCGCGCCGAGCACGCGGGCGATGCGGCCCGACAGCATGACCGAATCAATAAGGTCCTTGCCGGCCATTTCATAATCGACGCCGAGCGCGACCCAGCGCATCGCCCAATCGACCTTCCATTGCAGTTTGCAGGCGCCGCCGGTGACCGGAACGGTGACGGTCTCCCCGGTTTCGGGCCGCACATAGCTGATCGTGCCGGCAGCCACATCGCGGGCGATGATCGGCACCTGGAGGACGATGCCCGACACCGGGTCGATCGGCAGGAAGGGGGAGTAAGTGGCGCGGCGTTCGGGGCCCAGCGTCGGCAGGATGACGTTGATGACCGCGTCATAATTTTCGAGGATCTGCAGCAGCGTCGCATCGAACATCCCAGACCGGTAGCAATCGGTCGACGACAGGAATTCATATTCGAAGCCGAAGCCATCGAGAAAGGCTTGCAGACGGGCGTTGTTGTGCTGGCCAAAGCTCGGGTGCGTGCCGAACGGATCGGGCACTTGCGTGAGCGGCTTGCCGAGATTGGCGCGCAACAGTTCTGGATTGGGAATGCCGTCGGGCACCTTGCGCAGGCCGTCCATGTCGTCGCTGAAGGCGATCAGCCGGGTCTTCACCCCCGGCGCCAGGCTTTCGAAGGCGCGGCGCACCATGGTGGTGCGCGCCACTTCGCCAAAGGTGCCGATGTGCGGCAGTCCCGAGGGACCATAGCCGGTTTCGAAGATCACCCCGGCATCGGGAAAGCCTGTCGGGTAGCGCGCGATCAGCTTGCGCGCCTCCTCATAGGGCCAAGCCTTATTTTCCAAGGCAGCTTTTTCGAGCGCCGCAGCGCGAAGTTCGGTGGTGTTGCGCATCTGTTCCGTCTAATCCTTGCGCATGTTCTGTGGCGACTCTGCCGAGAAGGCGCAAGCGCGACCTGCTCCCTTCCCGTTGACGCAAAGGCGTCACCTTCGGGTGTGGAGAGGGAGGTGATCACCTTTCCTGCCCTCGCCGCGACGCATGCCGGCGTCTGGATCGCGACGCCCGATGGCCCGGCGGTCGCCGTCGGGCGCGGTGAAGCCATCCGCCGCGCCGCCGACACCCCTCATATCCTGCTCAACGCGCCGGTCATCGCCAGCCGGTTGGGCTATCCCGAACTCGGCGGACTCGACCTGCTCGAGCTATTCGCCTTTATGCACCCGGCGCGCTTTGCCGTGCCGACCCCGCGCGGGCTGGCGGCGGCGCTGGGCATCGACCCGCCGACCAGCGACAGCGACGCCGGCTTCCTGCTGCGCGCCGCCCGCGCCCTTGTCGAAACGGTCGATGATCCGGCCTGGCCGGCGCGGCATGGCGCCTTCGGCATCCTGCAAGCCCTGTCGCGCCAGCGCTGGAGCTGGGCGCCCTTGCTCGTCAAGCGACTGCGCAAGCCCGAGGCGCCCGAACGATCACTGTTCACCAGCCTGCCGAAATGGGAGGACGCGCCACCCAGGCCCGCCCCGCACAGCATCGCCCTGCCCGATGCTGCGATCGACGCGCGGCTTGATGCCATGCTGGGCGACGGGGCCGAGCGGCGTGAAGGGCAACGCGCCTATGCACTGGCGGTCGGCGCCGCCTTCCAGCCGCGGCGAATGCCGCAAAGCCCCAACATGGTGCTCGCCGAAGCCGGCACCGGCATCGGCAAGACGCTGGGCTATCTCGCCCCGGCAAGCGGCTGGGCGGCGGCGGCGGAAGGCACCGTCTGGCTGTCGACCTTTACCAAGGCCCTGCAACGCCAGCTCGACCAGGAAGCCGCGCGTGCCTATCCCGACCCGGCCGAAAAACGGGCCAAGGTCGTGGTGCGCAAGGGCCGCGAAAATTACCTCTGCCTGCTCAACCTCGAAGACGCGGTGCAGGGCGGTTTTGCCAATCGCGCCCAGGTATTTGCGCAACTGGCGGCGCGCTGGGCCGAATACAGCCGCGATGGCGACATGGTGGGCGGCGACCTGCCCGGCTGGCTACCATGGCTGTTCGGGCGGACCAGCTTTTCGGGGCTGACCGACCGCCGTGGTGAATGCATCTATGCCGGCTGCCCGCATTACCGAATCTGCTTCATCGAACGCGCCACAAGGGCGTCGGCGCAAGCCGATCTCGTCATTGCCAATCATGCGCTGGTGATGATCAACGCGGTGCGCGGACGCGCCGAAGGGCTCCAGATGACGCGCATGGTCTTCGATGAAGGCCATCACCTGTTCGATGCCGCTGATGCGACCTTTGCCGTCGAACTGTCGGGCCGCGAGGCGATCGAGCTGCGCCATTGGCTGCTCGGGCCGGACCGCACGCAAAATGGCCGCAGCGGCGGGCGCCGGCGCGGGCTGGCGGCGCGGCTGGCGGAACTGGCGGGTTATGACGATGATGGCGCCGCCGCGATCGAGACGGTGATCGCGGCGGCGCGCATCCTGCCCGCCGAAGGCTGGTTGCAACGCATCGGCGGCGGCGAACCCGATGGCCCCATCGAGACCCTGCTCGGCGCAGTGCGCCAGCAGGTGTTCACCCGGGCGGAAGGCAAGGGCAGCAGCGATGCCGGCTATGGCCTGGAAACCGAAGTTGCCGAAGTGTTGCCGGCAGTGATCGATGCCGCCGCCGCCGCCGCGACCGCGCTGGCGAAGCTGGCGGCACCGATGGCGGTGCTCGAGGCGCGGCTGAAGGCGCTGCTCGACGAACCGCCCGACTGGCTGGACGGCGCTGGCCGGGCGCGCACCGAAGGCGCCGCCGCAGGCTTGCGCTTGCGCTGCGAAACCATCGCGGCCTGGACCGGACTGCTGGCACGGCTCGGCGGCGCTGCGGACCCGAACTTTGTCGACTGGTTCGCGCTGGCACGGATCGAAGGCCGTGAGCTCGATATCGGCATCCACCGCCACTGGCTCGATCCGATGCGACCCTTTGCCAAGGCCGTGCTCGAACCCGCGCATGGCGTGCTCGTGACTTCGGCAACACTGCGCGGGCGGGGCGAAAATGATGATGGCTGGGCCGCCGCCGACGCCCGCACGGGTGCCAGCCATCTGGCACTGCCGCCGCTGCACTTTGCCGCCGCCAGCCCCTTCGATTACGCCGGCAACGCCCGGGTTATCATCGTCAACGATATCAAGCGCGGCGACATGGCCGGGCTGGCACACGCCTATCGCAGCCTGATCGATGCGGCAGGCGGCAGCACTTTGGGACTGTTCACCGCCATCACCCGGCTGCGTGCCGTCCAATCCCGCATCGCCGATCCGCTCGCCCGGGCCGGGCTGCCGCTTTACGCCCAGCATGTCGATCCGATCGAGACCGGCACGCTTGTCGATATTTTCCGCGCCGAACCGCGCGCATCGTTGCTCGGCACCGATGCTCTGCGCGATGGCGTCGATGTGCCCGGCGCCTCGTTGCGGCTGGTGGTGATGGAGGGTGTGCCCTGGCCGCGCCCGACCGTGCTGCACGCCGCGCGCCGTGCCGGGCTCGAAACCGGTGGCGGCACGGCTTATGACGACCGGGTGACCATGGGGCGGCTGGCACAGGCCTTTGGCCGGCTGATCCGCCGCGCCGATGATCGCGGCTGTTTCGTCCTGATCGGTCCGGCCGTGCCATCACGCCTGCTTGCGGCCTTTCCGCCCGGCACGCCTGTTGATCGCGTCGGGCTCGAGGCGGCGGTGGCGATGGTCGCGGCGGCCAACGGGCCGCATCAGGGCCTTGCGACCCCAGCCGGGTCGCGCCATGGTGCCGCGGCCATCGGCAGCGATGATGGCGAGGTTGAGGAGCGCGGGTGAAGACGCTGACGTTGCTGCGGCACGCCAAATCTGGCTACGACGATCCACTGCTGAGGGATTTCGACCGGCCGCTCAACGACCGCGGCCACCGCGCTGCGGTGCGCATCGGGCAATGGCTGCGCGCTGCGCAGGACCGGGGCGACATGCCCGATTTCGACCATGTCTTTGCTTCGCCCGCAGTGCGTTGCAAGCAGACGATCGAGGGCGTGGAAGCCGGCATGAAAGGCCGGCTTGCACCAATTTATGAAAAGCGCATCTATCTGTCTTCGTCAGCGACGCTGGTCGAGCTCGTTGCCGGTTTTGCCGACCATCACCAGCATGCGATGCTGATCGGACATAATCCCGGACTTGAAGACCTGCTGCTCGAACTGGTGCCGCCCGGCAGCCTGCTGCGCGACGAAGCCGAGACGAAATATCCGACGGCAACCATCGCCCGGCTCGACCTTGCCATCGATCGCTGGGCACAGGTCGATGGCGGCCATGCTGTGCTGGCGCAATTCGTTCGGCCCCGCGATCTCGACCCGGCGCTGGGCCCCGACGATTGATCCGCAACCCTGACCGGGATGACCCGCACATGCGCACCAAGCGAGCACCATTTGCCATATTGAAACTGGTATCGATGATCGCCGCTGTCTTTGCCGCGACAATGCCAGCAATGGCGCAGACAGCAGCGCCCGCCATGGCGCCGACAGCAACGGGCAAAACCGCCGCCGGGGTCGAAGCTCCGAAAACTGCCTTGCCCACCGATGTGCGGCGGCTGACGATCCTTGTCCGCGACATGGAAAACAGCCTGAAGCTCTATCGCGATGTGATCGGGCTCAAGCTGAATTATGATCAACGACTGACGGTTTCAGGCGTAGCGCTGCCCGCCGGCGTGCCAGGCAACAAAGTCCGGCTGGTGCTGCTCAATGGCAATGACCCGTTCATCGGCTGGATCGGACTGATGCAATATTTCGATCCGCCATTGCCGGCGCGCGGCCCTTATCCCCGGCGGCTGGAAGCGGGCGGCCACGTGCTGATCCTCAACACCGACGATGCGGCGAAGCGTTGCGAAATGGCCAGGGCCGTTCCCGGTGTCGTCTTCACCGCCGAAGTGCGCGAACAGATCTACCCGGGGCGCAACGGCGGGTCGGACATTCATGTCATGGGCTGCAATTTCTTCGATCCCGACGGCACCTTGATCGAGATGAACCAGATCGTCGATGCCGCGAAATAACGGTTACGCCCGCACCAGCGTGACAAAGGCATAGCCCGGCTGCACATCGGTGGCCGGATGGCTTTCACGCGCCACTTCGCGCCAGCGCGTTGGATCAAAGGGCGGCAGCACCGTGTCGCCATCGGGCGCAGCATCGATTTCGGTCAGCTCGATGCGCGTCGCCGATGGCAGTGCCTCAGCATAGATTTGCGCGCCCCCGATGATCATGATGCCATCGGCCCGGGCGCGCGGGTCGAGCCCGGCAGCGGCCACGGCCTCGGCCAGATTTGGGACGACCGACACCCCCGGAAACTGCCAGTGAGGATCACGGGTCAGCACGATGTTCTGCCGGCCGGGCAGCGGCTTGCCGATCGATTCAAAGGTCTTGCGCCCCATTATGACAGGCTTGCCGACGGTCATCCGCTTGAAACGACGCAGATCGTCCGGCAAGTGCCAAGGCAGCGCACCATCCTTGCCGATGATGCCGTTCTTCGCCCGCGCGACGATCAGGACGAGATCGATCACACCGCCACCGGCGCAGCAATGTGCGGGTGCGGATCATAGCCCGTCACCGCGAAATCGTCGAAACGATAGCCGAACATATCATCGGGGCGACGCAGCAAATCGAGCTGCGGGAAGGCTCGCGGCGCCCGCGCCAGTTGCTCGGTAACGAGATGTTGGTGATTGGCATAAAGATGGCAATCGGCACCCATCCAGACGATCTCGCCGGGGGTCAGATCGCATTGCTGGGCAAGCATGCGCAGCAGCAGCGCGGCTTCGAAGATGTTGAACCCGAAGCCGAGCCCGAGGTCGCACGAACGCTGGTAAAGGATGCCTGACAGCCGGCCGTCGGCAACGAAATATTGATAGGTCATGTGACACGGCGGCAGCGCCATGCCATCGAGTTCCGCCACGTTCCAGCCGGTGAAGATGTGGCGGCGGCTGGCGGGGTTGCGCCTCAGCCCCTCAACCAGCGCGGCAATCTGGTCGATGCCGGCGGCATCGCGGCGGAACAGCCCGTCGCCGGCGGGCACATAATTCGGCCAGTGCCGCCATTGCGCGCCATAGACCGGGCCAAGATCACCCCATTCGGCAGCAAATTCGGCATCAGCAAGAATGCGTGCCTCGAAACTGTCGCGATCAAGTGGATTGGCCTGTGTCGCATTGAAGCGCGCCAGTGGCCAGTCGGTCCAGATATGTACCCCCTGTTCGACGAGGGCACGAATGTTGCGATCCCCCGACAGGAACCACAGCAGCTCACGGACCGCCGATTTCCAGAAGATGCGCTTGGTCGTCAGGATCGGCACGCTGCCGTCCGACAGGTCAAAACGCATGGTCTCGCCGAACAAGGCGCGCGTGCCGGTACCAGTACGGTCACCGCGCACCACGCCATGTTGCCAGACACGCTGCATCAGATCGAGATATTGGGCTTCGCCGCGCATCCTTTACCCCCTATCAGGGATATAGCCGCGAACAAGTCGCTTCGCCACACAAGGCTTTCGCTCATGACGGGCAGAAGGCGCGGCGATGCAAACAATCGAGATAGGCCGGAAAGGCCAGACGGGGTGGAAAGGCAGCCACGCTGCCCCCCCCTTCGCCACCGGCACCCCCCCTGCTGCGGCCCGCCTTGTCTCCCGGCACAATCGGGACATATTTCGGGAACAGCGGCTGCAAATGCACGCTGCGCGCAAGCAGGTGTTCGTCGATCAATTGCATTGGAACCTGCAGGTCCGCGAAGGTCTGTATGAGCTTGACGAATATGACCGCGATGACAGCATCTACCTGATTGTCGTCGATGCCAGCGGCTCCGGGCATCTCGGATCGGTGCGGCTGCTGCCGACCGATGGCCCACATCTACTGGCAGACAAGTTCGCCGGGCTCTGCGCCGCTGGTGTTCCGCGTGGTCCCGACATCTTCGAAATCACCCGGCTGGTCACCCGCCCGGGCCTGTCGCGCGACGAAGCAATGCGGGTTCGCCGTTTGCTGTCATTGGCAATCATCGAATTCGCCCTGGCGCATCGGGTCCGTCATTTCACCATGATGACCCATATGGCCTTTCTGGCCTCGGTCCTGGCGGTGGGCTGGGACTGCGAGCCGCTTGGGCTTCCCGTGGACACGGACGGCGTTGCAGTTGCGGCGCTGCGCATCGATGTCGATGCCGCGACGCTCGGCCGGCTGCAAGCGGAATGGAATCTGATCGGACCCGCATTGGCGTTCGATCTTACGCAATCGGCAGTTTCGGTGTGAAGGTGTTTTGACCCTGCATCCCACCCGAAAACTGCTGAGGACGCCCCGGCGATCACCAGAAGAAGCATACGGCCCTCCCCGTCTGCCCAATCCTGATCGTACCGGGGCGTCCACCCGGTTCCCCGCCCGCGGCCGTCGCTCGAGCTGAGCCGCAGCAATGGCCGAAGCCGCCACGCTCGCCCTGACATTCTGGCAACTCGCCGTGCGCGAACTGTTGATCATCACCGCTGCCGGTGTGCTGCTGTCGGGGCTCGACGACCTGTTCATCGATGCCGTCTATTTCGCCCGCAACTTCTGGCGACGGCACACTGTCTACCGCCGCCACCGGCGCGCCAACGCCGAATCGATCCGCCGCCAGGACCCCGCGCCGATCGCCATCATTGTGCCCGCCTGGGACGAAGCCGCTGTCATCGGCACGATGCTCACCGACCTCGTCACGCGGCTCGATTATCCCCGCTTCCGCGTCTTTGTCGGCCTGTATCCCAATGATCCGGCGGGCCAGGCCGCCGTGGCCGCGATCGCTGACCATCATATCCAGCCGGTGATCTGTGACCGGCCGGGACCGACAACCAAGGCCGATTGCCTCAACCATCTGTGGCGTGCGCTGGTGGCACATGAAACCCGCAGCGGCGTGCCGTTCAAGGCAATCGTGCTGCATGATGCCGAAGATGTCATTCATCCACAGGAACTCTGGGTCTTCGATGCCCTGGTGCCGCGGCTGGCGCTCGTACAATTACCCGTCCTGCCGCTGGCCGATGCGGCCTCGCGCTGGATAAGTGGCCATTACCTCGATGAATTTGCCGAAAGCCATGCCAAGGATCTCGTAGTGCGCGAAGCCCTGGGTGCCGCAGTGCCGTCGGCCGGGGTTGCGACCGCCATCGATCGCCAACTGCTCGGGCAGATTGCAGTGGCGGCCGGGGGCGAACCCTTTGACGCCGAGTGCCTGACCGAAGATTATGAACTGGGGCTGCGCATCAAGGCGTTGGGGGGGCGCGGCGGGCTGGTACGACTGCGCAGCGGCGATGACCGGATCATGGTGGCAACGCGCGAACACTTCCCGGCGAGCTTCGATGCCGCGCTGCGCCAGAAAACCCGCTGGCTGATCGGTATCGGTCTCGCTGGCTGGGACCGGTTGGGCTGGCCTGCCGGGCTGGCCGATCGCTACATGCTGGTGCGCGACCGCAAGGCGTTGCTGACGGCGCTGCTGACTGTTGCCGGCTATGGCGTGGCGGGGCTGCTGCTGATCGGCAGCGTCGCCCGGTTCTTGCTGCCCGGGCTACCGCCGCCACCGCCCTATGGTGCCGGGTTGGTGGCGCTGCTGTGGTTCAATACGGCACTGCTGACATGGCGGCTGTTGATGCGCGCCGGCTTCACGGCACATGCCTATGGCCCCGGTGAAGGGCTGCGCGCCATACCGCGCGCGCTGGTCGGCAATGTCATCAATGCCGCAGCCGCGTTCGCGGCGGCGCGGCGCTATCGTGCGTTCCTGTCCGGCGACGCCCGGCTGGTTTGGGATAAAACGGCGCATCGCTTCCCTGGCACCGGAACGACGGTGGAATGACGGCAGGGCGTTCCTTGCGGCTGTTGCTGGTGGTTGGACTGGCATTGGCCGTATGGCTGGCGCTTCGGCTGCCGGTACTGGAACGCGATTTGGCGGCCCCGCGTGCGGAACAAGTGCCGCCGTTGCCGCAGCTGGCAACACAAGTGGCCGCATACAACACCCCCGATATCGCGGTCGCTTCGGTCGAAGTGGCTGTGGCCGAAGCGGCGCTGGCGCTGGCCGAGGCGCGATTGCGAATGACTCGATTACAAGCCGGGATGCCGGTGGCGCCCGTGCCTGCCGTAGTGGCGTCGGTTCCTGCCTTGGTGACACCGGTGCGGGTCACCCGTTCGGTGGCACCGGATCGGATGCCGGGCCTGGACCCCGGCTGGACGCTGGCGTTGCCCGCCACGTTGCCCCGTCCATCCCGGCCCCGGACAACGACACCCGGGCAGGTCGCGACCACGCCCAAGGCACTGCTATCGCCGACACCTGGCCATGATCTTGCCACCGCGGCCTATGCGCGGCTGGCTGCCGGCGACCGGCGTGGTGCCGTGGCGCTGTTCGATGCTGCACTGGCGAGCGAGCCGGCGCCCGCCGATGCCGCGCTGCGGCCGCTCTGGACGGCGGAGCGACGGCGTCTGGTGCGGCGCTGGTCGGGCGATGCCTATACGCTGCTGCGCGATCCGGGACCGGCCGGCCCGGCGGCAAGCCCTGTGCTTGGCGGTGGCCAGTCGGGCGGCACGCTGGCCTGGACGCCCAATCCGTTGGCACGACGGCCACTGGCCGTTGTCGCGCGCTATAATGCCGCCAGCCTCGGGGGAAGCGTCGATCCCGCCACCGGCCAGGCAGCCATTGGTGTGCGCTGGCGGCCGGTCACCGGCGTCAGTATCAGCGCCGAACGACTGGTCGCAACCGGCGCGCTGGCGCGCGATGATTGGGCGTTGCGGATCGCTGGTGGTGCCGACGGCAAAAAGGGCCGCGTCCTGTGGAGCGGCTATGGCGAGGCGGGCGTGCTCGGCGCCGGCGATGTCTTTGCCGGGGCACAATTGCGCGCCGGCATGCCGGTGGTGCAGCTCGGCAAATTGGCGTTTGTTGCCGGCCCGGGCACTTGGGCCAGCCTTCAACGCGGCAGTGGCTTCACCAGCGGCCGAGTCGATATCGGGCCGACGCTGCTGCTGCGTGCGCCGATGGGCAAGCTATCGGTCGATATAATGGCGGACTGGCGGTTCCGGGTCGCCGGCAACGCCCTGCCGGGCAACGGTCCGGCGCTGACCCTGTCGACCGGTTTTTGACCTGCCTCGCGAAGATTCGGCCCCCGCCGACGCTGAGCGCCAGCGGGGGCCCGCCCTCCCCGGCTAGCCTGTTGCTGTGTCCGTGCTGTCGCGGCTGTTGTCATTCGCGACGCGGCGACGTTCCCCCAGCTTGCGCAGCAAGGCGCGTGTTCGCAGTTGCGTGAGCAATTCATTGACCGCCGACACACCGCGTTCGGCCATGTCGAGCGCCCGCGCTTCGCCGACATGGCCGGCGGTGCGTTCAAGAAACAGGCGCATTTCCTGATTGGTCACCCATTCGATGAAATCGAGATAAAATCGCATCTGCTGTCCGGCAAAACCGAGTTCCCCGGTAAAGCCGATCTCGGCAAGATCATCCACGGCATGCGCGATCGCCGCATCGCGCGCCGAGACGGTGCTATCGGTGTCGATGCTGATCATGCCGATATCGCGCAATTCTGCGATTGCGGTGGTCCCGCCCGACAACTGCGTCGCGAGCATCGTGACCGGCACGCGCGCGGCGCCATCACCCAGCCGCGCTGCAAGCATGGAATCGAGCATCGGAAACGCATCGGCCGCAAGCCAGCGGTCGCCATCTTCCGCTTCAAGAAGAGTGCGGATGACAGCGAGTGGCAGGAAGCGTTCTTCCTGCAGGCGCTTGATAGCGCGTAGCCGCTGCGCATGATCATCGCTGTAGAAAGCCGAATTGCGGCTCGCCCGATCCGGTTCGGGCAACAGGCCTTCGCGGATATAGTAGCGGATGGTTTCCCGTCCGACTCCGCTCACCTTTTCGAGATCCCGCATTCGCATTGCTTGCGACTTAACTCCACCGGGCATGATTGACTTCGGTTAGCAGTTTTTGCAGCAACTGAATATGCCAAACGTGATAATGTCGTGAACGCATGACTGGCCTTGATCGCCACGACGCGCGGGCGGCCTGGCTCCCCTGATCAGTGCCAGGCGAGACCATCAGGCGCGATCGTCAGTGTCAGCTCGGCACGCGCCGCAATAGCCAGCAGCATTTCGGCGACGGCCGAACGCGGATCACTTGCGGGTGCGCCTGTCAGTGCCGCCGCTACTGGAGCGGAAAATGCGGCTTCGCCTGCCCAGCGCACGCTATCCGGCGCAATGGTAAGCGACTGGCCGCGCCGCAAATCGGCCATCAGCAGCGCCGCGCCGGCGATTAGTGCCGCCGGCAGATCGGCAGCGTCGGCCGGGATCGCCCACGAAAGAGGCGTACCGTCTACGCCTTCGCTGATCAGCGTGCGAAAGGCGGCGCCACCAATAAAGCCATCCCCCGATGCAAACGCGGCGCGGATCAGCCGCAGCCTGGCACCCAGCCG